>DATKFL010000460.1:0-4258 GCA_035511355.1 Dongiaceae bacterium | reverse complement strand
GAGCGTGACGACCCGGGCGCCGGCGTCGATCGATTGCACGGTCGCGCCGGTCGTGATCTCCCCTGCCCGCGCCGCGAAGGCGTCCGGGAGCACCCGGATGCCGCGCGCCTTCGGATAGAGGAAGGTCGGGTTGTACCCCAGGCCGCGCACCGTCGCCCCGAGCGCTCCGCCGAGAATCTCCCCCAGGGTCGGGCGCGGGATCGACCAGGAGACCCAGCCGCACTCGAGGGTGTCGAGGTCGGCGCGCCAGAGCTTCGCGTTGTAAGGCAGCATGAAGTGCGCCGCGATGCCGCGACCGAACGTGGTCTCCACCCATTCACGGAAGGTCAGGCGCGCGACATCGGGCTCGCCCTCTTGCACCCGGCTCATCTGCGCCTCGACGAACCCCTCGACGCACTCCCGCACCACCTCCACCGGCAGCCCGTGCAGGTTCGCCTGGAACGGGTAGGCGGTCTCGACCCCCTTCGAATGGATCAGCGCGCGCCGCTCGTGACGCGCGAACTGATCGGGCGCGAGGCGACCGACCAGATCCTGGATCGCCGGGTCCCGGAGGTGCAGCAGGTGTCCCGTGCAATCGAAGGTGAATCCCTCCTCGGTGACCGATCGACAGAGTCCGCCCGGCTCGGCGTCGCGCTCCAGGACCAGCCGGTTGACCCCCTCGAGGTGGAACGATGCCGAAAGGCCGGTCAGCCCGCCCCCGAGCACCACCACCGCGCGCGCATCGCGCAGCCCCACGCTCATAGCGTCATGTCGATCCGCTTCAGGAAGAAGCCCAGCAGGATCGCGGTCAGCGCCACCAGGGCCAGGAGGGTGGCGGCCACCGGGCCGCTCGCGAGCATGACCCCGATCGCGACCAGCCCCAGGACGAGGGTGGCGCCCCACGAGGTGAGCACCGTCTGGCGCGTCGTCAGGCGCCATTTCCTGAGCCGCAGGGCGAAGTGATCGGGGCTCCCGAGCATCACCGGAAGCCCGCGCCGGCGCCGGATGTACATCACGAACAGCATGTCGAAGAGCGGCACCCCGAGGATGACGATCGGCGCCAGGGACGCGACCAGGTTGGTGCGGGTGTAGGAGTTGTTCATCGCCAGGGCCCCGAGCATCAGGCCGATGAACAGGCTCCCCGCATCCCCCATGTAGATGCGCGCCGGCTCGAAGTTGAACTTGAGAAAACCGCACAGCGCGCCGGCGAGCGCCGCGAGCAGCACCGCGTAGGTCTGCCGCCCGTTCACCAGCGCGACCGCGAAGAGGACCAGCGCTGCGGCCGCCGCCACCCCCGCCGCCAGCCCGTCCATGATATCGATCAGGTTGAAGGCGTTGGTGATCGCGAGCAGCCACAGGAACGACAGGATCACCGCCACCCAGGGGGGCAGGAACGCCAGCTTGATGTAGATCGAAGCATTGATCAGGGTCAGCACCGCCACCACCTGCCCGGCCAGCTTCTGCCCCGGCGTCAGGACGCCGAAGTCGTCGATCAGCCCGAGCATCACCACGATCGCCCCGGCGAGGAGGAGTCCCAGCACTTCGATGGAATCGAACCGCAGGGTCGCGGTCAACGCCAGGAGGAATGACAGGTAGATCGCCAGGCCGCCGAGATACGGCACCGGTTCGCGCTGCTTTTTCAGGCGACCGTCGGGCCGGTCGGTGATTCCGAAACGGATCGCCGCCCGTCGGAGCAGCGGCGTCAGGTAGAGCGCCAGCACGATCGCCAGGGCGAAGGCGACCCCCGGCCGGACGAGCGCGCGCAGGCTGTCGCTCATGCGGCCCACCGCCGCGCGGCCGCCCCGGGGGCGATCGCCGCGCGCTGCGCCAGGGCGTCGCGATAGAGGGCCGCGGTCTCGGCAACCAGCCGATCGATGTGGAACTCGGTGCGCGCGCGGTGGCGTCCCTCGGCGGCGAACGCGGATCGCCGCGCCGGATCGTCGAGGAGGTCCGCGATGGCACGCGCCAGCGCCGCGGCGTCGCCGGGCGGCACCAGGATCCCGTCGCGCCCGTCCCGGACGATCTCGGGAATGCCGCCCACCCGGGTCGCGACCACCGGCAGGCCGACCGCCATCGCCTCGACCAGGGTCAGGCCGAATCCCTCCCAGAGCGACGGCTGCACGAACAGGTCGTAGGCCGGGAGCAGCCGCGCGACGTCGCGGCGCTCGCCGGCAAACCGGAGGCGATCGCCGAGCCCGGCGCGCGCCGCGCGGGCTTCAAGATCGGCGCGCGCCGGCCCGTCTCCCACGAGAACGAAGCGGGCGCGCGGGACGCGCGCCAGGACCGCCGCGGCGGCGTCGACGAAGATCGACAGCCCCTTCTTCGGCTCGTACAGGCGGCCGAGGGTGCCGACCAGCAGATCGTCCGGGGAGGCGCCGAGCGCGGCGCGCGCCGAGCGCCGATCGGCGTCGCTGGGCTCGACCGGCGGCACGATGGCGTTCCGCAGCGTCGTCACCTTCGCCGGGGGCTGGCCGATCGTCTCGATTTCCCAGGTGCGCACCGCCTCGGAGCAGGCGATCACCCGGTCGGCGAGCCGGGCGCTCCAGCGCTCGATGAGGCGGTGGTGCGGCCCCATCCAGACGTCGGTGTCGTGCTGCCCGGAGAGGACCACCGGCACGCCGGCGAGACGCCCGGCGATCCGTCCTGCCAGGTTCGCCAGGAAGAGGTGCGAATGCAGGACGTCGATCCGCTCCCGGCGCAGGAGCGCCGCGAGACGCAGGACGACGGAGAGGTCGCCGCGGTGGCGTGCGCCGAGCGCGACGCAGGGAACGCCGGCCGCCTCGAGCTCCGGGAGGAGCGGCCCCGGGCCTTTGAGGGCGGCGGAGCGGAGATCGAATCCCAGCGCCCGGAGACGCGGCGCGGTGTCGAGGACCAGCTGTTCGGCGCCGCCGACGCCGTAGCCGACGAGCAGGCTCAGGACGCGCGGACGCGCCCCGCCGCTCAGGCGCGCTCCTGCAGAAGTCGTCGGTAGAGCGCCGCGACGTCGGCCGCCACCGCCGCCTGGGAATGCCGCCCGACGGCGCGCCGGCGCGCCGCCGTTCCCATCGCCTGAGCCCGCTGCGGGTCGGCCAGGAGGTCGATCGCCGCCGCCGCCAGCGCCGCCGGATCGTGGAGCGGCGTCAGCCGCCCCTCGACGCCGTCGGTGATCAGCTCGTCGATCCCGACCGCGCGCGTCGCCACGACCGGAAGGCGCATCGCCATCGCCTCGAGAAGCGCCAGCGGCAGCCCCTCCCAGAGCGACGGCAGGAGGAAGAGATCGAGCGCCGCGAGGACCGCCGGCACGTCCGCCTGATGACCGAGAAGCCGCACGGCACCCGTCACCCCGAGCCGTTCCGCCTCGCGCTCGAGGGCGGCGCGCTCCGGCCCGTCGCCGGCGACGACCAGGAGCGCTTCCGGGAAGCGGGCCCGGATCGAGGGCAGCGCGCGGAGGAGATCGACCTGCCCCTTCTGCGCGGCCAGCCGTCCGACGGTGCCGAGGATCGGGCCGGTCGCGGGCAGGCCGAGGCGGCGGCGCGCCTCGGCACGATCGGGGGCGCCGGCGCCGAGATCGGGGTCGACGCCGTTGCCGATGACCACCGTCTTGTGGCGCGGCAGCCCCTCCGCCCGTTCGAGAAAGTCGACCAGCCCTTCCGACACCGCGATCACGGCGTTCGCCGCGCCGTAGGCGCAATGCTCGAGCAGGAGGAACGGCGGCCGCTTCCAGGTGCGCCGGGTGCGGAACTCGTCGGCGTTCTGCTTGCTCGACACGAGGACGGTCCCGCTCCGCAGGCGGGCCGCGGCGGCGCCGTAGTAGTCGGCCAGGTCCATGTGGGTGTGCACGATGTCGAACCGCTCCCGCCGGACCAGCGCCGCCAGGCGGACCAGGGCGGCCGGCGAGACCTTTCCCCGGAGGCCGATCGGGATCGGCGGGTGGCCGGTCGCCTCCTGCACGGCGGCCGCCAGCACCGGATCGTCCCGGAGCCAGGCCACCCGGCACCGGAACGACTCGCGATCGAGATGCCCGAGGAGCCGGATCATCGCCAGCTCGGTGCCACCCGGCCGGAGGGTCGAGATCAGGTGCAGGACGCGGATCGGCGGCGCCGGCGGCATGGCCGGCGCGACCGCCGGCGGCCGCGGCGCTGGACCGGCGTCCGGGGCCGAACGCAGGGAGGCGGCCGGCGCGGCGGCGTTCATCGCGTCCGCCCGGCGGCCCGCCGCGGCGCCGCGGTCGTCGCCGCCTCGGCCGGCTCCGCGGCATGCGGCGTCAGCTCGTCGATCGCCCGCGCCAGGCGCGCGAACC
>DATKFL010000459.1:0-3528 GCA_035511355.1 Dongiaceae bacterium | reverse complement strand
GATCACTTCTACACGACCAAGCCGATCGGCAAGGGGACCGGGCTCGGGCTGAGCATCACCACGGCCATCGTGCGCAGCCACGAGGGGAGCATCGCGGCCGCCAACGGCCCGCAAGGCGGCGCCTGCTTCACCATCCGCCTGCCGCGCGCCGTCGCGCGCCCGATGCCGCGGCCGGCGGCCCCGCTGTCGGCCGCGGAGACCGTCGTCGCGCGCCCCGCCGTCGCCGCGCCCGTCGCGCCCCGGTCGCTGGCCGTCGACATCCTGGTCGTCGACGACGAGCCGAGCGTGCTCGAGCTGCAGATCGCGATCCTCGAGACGCACGGCGCCGCGGTCACCGGCGCGCGCAGCGGCCGCCAGGCGATCGCGCTGCTCGAGTCGCGTTCGTTCGAGCTGGTGGTCTCCGATCTCCGGATGCCGGGGGAAATCACCGGCTCCGATCTCTACCGCTGGGCCGAGCGGAACCGCCCCGCGCTCGCCCGGCGCTTCGTCTTCGTGACCGGCGACACCCTGTCGACCGATGCCGGCGACTTCCTCGCCGCGACCGGCCGTCGCTGCGTCCAGAAACCGTTTTCGGTGGAGGGTTACCTCGATGCGCTGCGCCAGACGCTCGCCGATCTCCCCGCGGCCGCCTGAGCCGGCGCCGCCCGCTGCGCGCCGGTCGCGCGGCGCCGCGGCCGCCGCTCGCGCGGGCGCCGCCCTGCTTCTCGCGCTCGCCGCCGGCGCCGCCGCGCCCGACGCGGTCGCGCAGGAGCGCTGGCTCCTGCAGGGGCTTCTCGACGCCCAGTACTGGAACACCGACGGCGGCTCGCGTCTCCTGGCGCGCAACGAGGGCGACCGCTCCGGCTACGGCAACCTCCGTCTCTGGGCCGCCGGCGACTTCGCGCCCGGCCTGCAGGGGTTCGCGATGGCGTCGGCCTACAGCGGCGACGCCTGCACCTCCGACGTGTGCGATTCCGACATCGACCTCGAGCAGGCCTGGCTGCGCTACACCACCACCGGCACGTCGCGGTTCATGGTCGAGGCCGGGCGGATCCTCACCCCGATCGGCGATTTCCCGAAGCGCTACCTGTCGTCGACCAATCCGCTCATCGACGTGCCGTCCGACTACAGCGTCGACTACCCCGAGGGGATCAAGCTCGGAGGGTTCTTTCCGCACGCCGATGTCACGGTGGCGGCGGTGAACCTGCCGCTGTACGCCGACTGGTATGCGCCGCAGCCGGCCAAGTCCTACCGGCCGATGCTCGGCGCCGGCTGGACGCCGATGGTCGGTCTGCGCTTCGCGGCATTCGCCACCCAGGGCACCTATCTCGGCGAGCAGGCCGACGCGTCGCTGCCCACCGGCGAGTCGTGGCAGGACTTCGACCAGTCGGCCTACGGGATGGAGGTGCAGTTCAGCCGGGGCCACTTCGAGCTGCATGGTCAGCTGACGCTGTCGGCCTACGAGGCGCCCGGGTTCGCGGAGCGGGCGCGCGGCAAGACCTACTGGGTCGAACCGCGCTACACCTTCACGCCGCGCCTGTACGCGGCGCTGCGCGTCGGCCAGAACGACTACCCGTACATCATGCCGATCTACGGCACCACCTGGATCGCCAGCAATTCGCGGGTCGCCGACGTCGAGGCCGGCGTCGGCGTGAACGTCCTGCCGGGTCTCATCGTCAAGGCGTCGTACCGGCGCGACAAGTGGTGGGTGCCGACCGGCCTCGAATCGCTCCTGCCGGCCGGGCACGCCTTCGCGGTCGCCGCCTCGTGGAAGTTCGACCTACGCGACCTGGTCCAGACGCCGCACTGACCGCCGCCGCGTCGGCGCGCGCGCCCGGCGCGCGCCGGGGTAAGATGCGCCGGTGGCCACCTCGTTCCTGAAGCGGATCGCCGAGCGCGCCCTCGCGGCGCCGTCGGGCGTGCCCGACACCCCCGAGACCGAAAGCGTGCGCCGCATCGTCGCGGCGCTCGAGGCGCTGCCGCCCGATCAGGCGCGCTACGTCGCCGCGTTCGCCTACATCCTGGGACGGGTGGCGCGCGCCGACCTGACCATCTCCGACGCCGAGATCCGACGCATGGAGGCGATCGTCGAGCGGATCGCCGGCCTGCCGGCCGCGCAGTCGGTGCTGGTGGTGCAGATCGCGCGCGCCCAGGCGACCCTGTTCGGCGCCACCGAGAACTTCCTCGTGACCCGCGAGTTCGACCAGGTGTCGACCCGCGAGCAGAAGCTCGGCCTGCTCTCCTGCCTGTTCGCGGTCGCCGCCGAGGAGGACGGCGTCTCGGTGGTCGAGGACAACGAGATCCGGCGGGTCTCGATGGAGCTCCATCTCACCCACGACGAGTTCATCGCCGCACGCTCCGCCTTCCGCGACGCGCTGGCGGTGCTGCGGCGGCCGCCGGAGTGATCGATCGGCCTCTCGAAGCGGGGCTGCTCGGCCTCGCCGCGATTGCCGGCGGCGCGATCAACGCGCTCGCCGGCGGCGGCACCCTGATCACCTTCCCCGCGCTCATCGCCGCGGGGCTGCCGCCGCTCGCCGCCAACGTCACCAACACCGTGGCGATGGCGCCCGGGTATCTCGGCGCGTCGATCGCGCAGCGTGCCGATCTCGCCGCCGAGCGGCCGTGGCTCGCGCGCGCGCTCCCGGCGGCGCTCGCCGGCGGCGCGGTCGGCGCGGCCCTCCTGCTGCTGACCGGCGAGCGCGCCTTCGCCGCCGCGACGCCGTACCTGATCCTGTTCGCCGCAGGGCTGCTCGCGGCGCAGGAGCCGATCCGCCGATGGCTGGCGCGGCGGCGGACCGGGGAGCCGGTTCCCGGCGCCGCGGTCGGTGCGGTCGCAAGCGTCGCCGCGATCGCCGGGTCCGCGGTCTACAGCGGCTACTTCGGCGCCGGGGCCAGCGTCATCCTGCTCGCGGTCCTCGGCCTGGCGCTCGACCGGCCGCTTCCGCGCCTCAACGGCCTGAAGCAGGCGCTGGCGCTCGCGGCGAACGCCGCCGCGGTGGCGGTCGTCGCCGGCTCGGGCCGGGTCGCGTGGGGGATCGCCCTCCTGATGGCGGTCGCGGCGCTCGTCGGCGGCGCGATCGGGGCGCGGCTCGCCGGACGGCTCCGTCCCGCGGCCCTCCGGTTCGCGGTGGTCGGGGTGGGTGTCGCGGTCGGCCTCATCTATCTGATGCACGGCGCATGAGCCCGGCCGGCTGGTTCCCGCCGCCGCTCGACGCGTACGCCGACGCGCAGCTGGTCGGGCTGGTCGACGTGCTGCGGCACCGGATCGCGGCGCAGCCGTTCAATCTCTGGGCGACGCTTCTGTTCCTCGGCGCCATCGTGCACACCTTCCTGACCCACCAGTTCCTGCGCGCCTCCCACGCGCTGAAGACGACCCGCCCCGCCGCGTCGCGCTGCCTGCACTTCCTCGGCGAGGTCGAGGCGGTGTTCGGCATCTGGGTCCTGCCGCTCATGGTCTTGATGTCATTGAGCCTCGGCTTCGAGACGGCGCGCGCCTATCTCGACGAGAGGGTCACCTTCACCGAAGCGATCTTCGTCGTCGTCATCATG
>DATKFL010000458.1:0-6392 GCA_035511355.1 Dongiaceae bacterium | reverse complement strand
GCGTCGACCGCGGGCTGGTTGTGGGCCCGGTGCCCGAACTTCATCTTGTAGGTGGAAGCCCCGGCGGCGAGCGACAGCAGCTGGTGCCCGAGACAGATCCCGAGGACCGGCACCCGCCGGCGCATCAGGTCCTCGAGGGTGGCGATGGTCGCCGCCGCCTGCCGCGGGTCGCCCGGTCCGTTGCTGACCAATACCCCGGCGTAGTCGCGGGGCGCCGTCGCGAGCGGGTGGTCCCACGGCACCACCCGCACCTCGGCGCCGCGATCGATCAGCATGCGGACCTGGTTGTTCTTCTTGCCGCAGTCGATGAGCACGATCGGCGTGCCGCGGCCGTAGCGCTCGACCGCGCCGGTCGAGACCTCGGCGGCGAGGTTGCGGCGATTCGGATCGTCGAACGCCGGCGCCGGGCGTCCCGGAATCTCGACCCGCCCGAGCATCGCCCCTTCGACGCGGATTCGCTTGGTCAGGGCGCGGGTGTCGATCCCCTCGATCCCGGGGACACCCTGCTCGGCGAGCCAGTCGCCGAGCGATCGTCCGGCGCTGTAGTGCGAAAAGCCCTCCGACGCCGAGGCCACCACGACGCCGGCCGCATGGATGCGGTCCGATTCCCACGGCCGGGGCGGCGTCGAGCCCCCGGCGGTGCGGGTGCGCGGCCCCGGCGGGACGCCGTAGTTGCCGATGGTCGGATAGGTGAAGACGAGGATCTGACCGCGGTACGAGGGATCGGTGAGCGCCTCGGGGTAGCCCACCATGCCGGTCGTGAAGACCACTTCCCCCGCCGCGGGCCGCCGGGCGCCGAAGCCGCGCCCTTCGAACACCACGCCGTCCTCGAGCACCAGACGCGCGCCGCCGGCGCCCGTGCGGGCCGACCCTGCCGGCCCCGGACGATGACCGGGCTTCCGCTTCAACCGCCCCTCCGCCCGCCCCCGAGCGCGCCGACTCCCGCACCCCGGCGGGGCGCCGGCTCGCGGATCAGGCTGTCGCACGGATTGCGGCGCGGAGAATAACACAGGCGCCGCCGCCGCGATCCGCCCGGTCGCCGCGGTCCGCGCCGGCGCGCGTCAGTGGGCGACGTCGCAGCGCGCGCCGAGGTCGGCGGTCTCGATCTGCAGCGTGCTGTGGGTGATCCCGAACCGATCCCGGAGCGCCGCGGCGATGCAGGCGAGGGTCGCGTCCGGGGTCGCGGCGGCCGCCGGGTCGACCTGAACGTGTCCCGAGAGGGCCGGCAGCCCGGTCGTGATGCTCCAGACGTGCAGATCGTGGACTTCGGTCACGCCCGGCACCTCCCGGATGACCCGCTCGACCTCGACCAGGGCAAGCCCTGCGGGGGCGGCTTCGAGGAGCACGTCGATCGCCTCCCGGACCAGGCGCAGGGCGCCGAACGCGATCACCACCGCCACGACGCCCGCCACCACGGAATCGATCCGGAACCACCCGGTCAGGCCGATGGCGATCGAACCGAGAACCACGCCGATCGACGACAACGCGTCGCCCCACAGGTGCATGCGCGCGCCGCGGATGTTGAGCCCCTCGTCCCCCGACAACAGCCACAGCCCGGCGAGGTTCGCCCCGAGACCCAGGACGGCGACGCCGATCATGGTCGGCGCCGCCACCTCCACGGGGTGGAAGAACCGGACCCCCGCGCGCCAGACCAGCAGCCCCGCCACCAGGACGAGCACCGTTCCGTTCACCAGCGCGGTCAGGATCTCGAGGCGCCGGTAGCCGTAGGTCTTGGCGGGGTTCGGGGGCAGGCTGGCGAAGCGCGCGGCCATGAGACTCAGGACCAGCGCCAGAAGGTCGGTGAGCATGTGCCCGGCATCGGAGAGCAGCGCCAGGCTTCGCGAGATCACCCCGCCCGCGGTTTCGATCAGGAGGAAGGCGGCGGTCAGGGCGATGACCAGCGTCAGTCGCCGGGTCGTCGGAGAGTGCGCGTGCCTGTGACTCATCGCGTCCTCATCGAGGTCGAGCGTATCATGCCGCTGTGATCGACAAGGTCAGCGTGAACGGCCGGATCACCGGCGCTCTCGAAGCGAGCGTCAGCCCGCTCGATCGCGGATTCCTCTACGGCGACAGCGTCTACGAGACGCTCCGCACCTACGCGGGGCGCCCCTTCCGCCTCGAGCCGCATCTCGACCGCCTGCGCCGCTCGGCCGCGGCGCTCGGCATCGAGCCCGGGCGCGCGCCGGTCGACATCGCGCGCAATGTCCTCGACACCATCGCCGCCGGGCGCGGCGCCGCCGGCGTCGAGTGGGCGATCCGGGTCATCCTGACGCGCGGCACGGGGGCCCTCGGCTACGACCCGGGGGCCTGTGGCCCACCGACGCTCGTCGTGCACGTCCGGCCGATGCCGGAGATCCCGCCCTCCTGGTATCGCGAAGGGGTCGACGTCGCCATCGTCCCGGTGACCCGCAACGCGCCCGCGGCGCTCGACCCGGCGATCAAGTCGAGCAACCTGCTCAACAACTACCTCGCCTGGGAGGCCGGGCGACGGCGCGGGGTCTACGAGGCGATCCTCCTGAACGCCGCCGGCCGCATCGCCGAGGGCGCCTCGAGCAACC
Organism: Dongiaceae bacterium; assembly: GCA_035511355.1. Lineage (GTDB taxonomy): Bacteria > Acidobacteriota > Polarisedimenticolia > Gp22-AA2 > Gp22-AA2 > DATKFL01. The sequence continues at coordinate 3,834 of DATKFL010000458.1, read as the reverse complement.
TCTTCGTGGTCCGCGAGGGCCGGCTCGCCACCCCCGGGCTTGACACCGGCATCCTGGCGGGGATCACGCGCGCCGCGGTGCTCGAGGCCGCGCGCGCCGCGGGCATCGCGGCGGACGAGACCGACCTCATGCCGGCCGCCCTCACCGGCGCCGAGGAGGCGTTCCTGACCAGCACCCTCAAGGGCGTCCTGCCGATCCGGCGCTGCGATGGCTGGCCGATACGCGAGGGCCGGCCGGGGCCGGTCACGCGCCGCCTGATCGAGGCGTACGCGGCCCTGGTTCAGGCCGAGACGAACTCCGGCGCCGCCCCGGGCTGAAGCCGAAGGTAGCGATGCCCCGCCCGCCAGGCGGGCAGGACGTAGATCACGCCGCGCTTCCCCGCTTCCTCGACCTCGATGCGACGCTCCTCGTGGAAATGCCCGAAGACCAGCACCTCGGTGCCGATCCGGAGGCGCGCCCGCGCATAGGCGATCGCCTCGGCGACCGGGAAGCCGCCGCGGAACGCCATGTTGGTCCGGGCCATGCGCGCCTCGATCCGATCGACGAGGGCGAGCCGACTCCGGCGCGGGAGCAGATTGAACGCCGCGAAGAACGGCCGGCTCTTGCTGAGCGCCCGCCAGGCACGGTACTGCCGGTCGTGGCGGTTCATGAGGTCGCCGTGCGCCAGGTGGGTGGCGCGCCCGGCGGCGCGCAGATCGAGACTGGTCTCGTCGAACAGGTCGAACGGATCGCCCGCGAACCGGCCGCGCAGGAAGAAGTCGTGGTTTCCTTCGACGTAGACCACCCGGCAGCCGCGGGCGCGGAGGCGCCGGAAGGCGTCGAGGACCAGCCGGTGGTGCGGGCGTTCGAGCTCGCTGCGGCCGATCCAGGCGGAGAACAGGTCGCCGAGCACGGCGAGCACGCCGATCGATTCGGGGATCGCGTCGAGGAAGGCGGTGAACGCGCCGACTTCGGGATCGCCCTCGCGCAGGTGGGCGTCTCCGAGGAGGGCCCAGCCGCGATCGTCGGAGATCACCGGCGCACGAGCTCGGCGATCCCTTCCTTCAGGCAGAACTCCTGGACTTCCTGCGCCTCGGCAAGCCGCATGACCAGGAGCGACACGAAGCGCTTCTGCTGATCGGCGACCTCGGCCGGGAGCGCGTCACCCGGCTTGTACGAATTCTTCTCGCGCGCCGCCTTGTACGCCTTGCCGGCGTCACGCACCCGCTCGTCCAGTCCGTCGAGCGCCATGCCGGGAAGCGGCGTGCCGTCGGTGTCGGAGCGCGCGATCCCGCCGACCGCCTTCGCCTTGAGCGCCAGGTCGGCGGCGTACTGCGCCTCGGTCAAGGTCTGGGGATCGCGATCGGCCTTGAAGGCCGCGATCGCCTCGTCGGCGCGCCCGGCGAGGAGGAGCGCGACCCCACGCCGGAACGGCTTCACCTGCTCGAACGTCGGGGCGATCTTGAGCGCCTCGTCGTACTCGGCGAGGGCGTCCTCGAAATGCTTCGAGTCGTAGTCGAGGTCGGCGACGCGCGCCAGCGTGAGCGCCTGGTAGGTCGGGTTGAGCGCCGGCACCTTGCGGAACGCCGACAACGCCCGGCGGTAGGACGCTTCGGCCTCCGACGGCTCGCGCAGGAAGTCGTGCAGCCGTGCCAGGCGGAACCAGTCCTCGCCGGTCAGGTGCGGCCCGGCCTCGCCCTTCTCGATCGTGGCGACCGCCTGGCGCGCGAACTTCTCCATCCCCTCGAGGTCGGCGTCGTCGAACGCGATGACGGCGAGGTAGTAGAGGCGGTCGAGGGTCGCGCCGCCGGGCTCCGCGATCTCCTTCTCGAGCAGGGGGCGCGCCTCCGTCCAGAAGGGATGCCGCACCCCCGGCGCGGTGGCCGGGTCCTGCGCTCCACGGGCGAACCCGATCTGATAGAGCAGGGTGCCGGTCTTGCCGCCGGCGGCCGACTTCTCGAGGAGCGGCAGCGCCTCGGTGTATTTCCCCTGGTTGTACAGCGACTGCGCCGGATCGGTCGTCGGCGCCGGCGCGCTGGCGCCGGTTTCCCCGCCGCCGCGGCCGCGGCAGGCCGGGGCGAGCGCGGCGATCACCAGGAGCGCCACCGCGGCGGCCGCGCGCGCGCCCTGCGGCGGGTTCGATGCGGGTATCCGTCTCATCGGGCGCGGGATGGTATCACCCGCCCGGATCACCCGCAACCTCGCGGCCGGGGCCCGCGGACGCCGCATCGTCGCCGTCGGCGCCGGCGGCGAGACGCTCCATGAACGCGTCGCGGAACGCCGCGTAGTTCCCCGCCTCGATGGCGCGCCGCGCGTCGCGCATGGTGCGCGCATAGTGCGCCAGGTTGTGCATCGTGTTGAGCCTCAGACCCAGGATTTCCCCCGCCATGTAGAGATGCCGGAGATAGGCGCGCGAGTACCGGCGGCAGGCTTCGCAGTCGCAGGTCGCGTCGATCGGCCGATCGTCGTCCCGATGCCCGGCCTGCTTGATCAGGATCCGCCCGGTCGCCGTGAACAGCGATCCGTTGCGCGCGTTGCGGGTCGGCAGGACGCAGTCGAACAGATCGATGCCGTGCCCGATCATGGCGACGAGGTCCGCCGGCGTCCCCATCCCCATCAGGTAACGCGGCTTCGCCTCGGGAAGGAGCGGCGCGGTCGCCGCCACCACCGCGCGGCTCGCCGCCGCCGACTCCCCGACCGAGACGCCGCCGATGGCGTGCCCCTCGAACCCCATCCCGACGATCGCCGCGGCGCTCTCGGCCCGGAGCGCGGCGTCGTCGCCCCCCTGCACGATGCCGAACAGCGCGCGGTCGGGCGGGTCGAACGCGTCGCGCGATCGGCGCGCCCAGGCAGTGGTGCGACGGACCGCCTCGCGCAGCCGCTCCGGCGGGGACGGCAATGCCGGGCAGTCGTCGAACGCCATCGCCACGTCGCTGCCGAGCGCCGCCTGGATCTCCATGCTGCGCTCCGGGGTCATCCGCAGGAGGGCGCCGTCGAGATGCGAGCGGAAATCGACGCCGTCGTCGTCGATGGCGCGGCGGTCGGCGAGGCTCAGCACCTGGAATCCGCCGCTGTCGGTCAGGATCCCGCGCTCCCAGTTCATGAAGCGGTGCAGCCCGCCGAGTCGCGCCACGACCGCCTCGCCCGGCCGCAGCGCGAGGTGATAGGTGTTGCCGAGGATCATCGTGTAGCCGAGCCCGGCGACCTCCTCCGGGGTCATCGCCTTCACCGTGCCGGCCGTGCCGACCGGCATGAACGCGGGCGTCTCGACCGCGCCGTGCGCGGTCGACAGCCGGCCGCGCCGCGCGGCGGTGCCGGGATCGCGCGCGAGCAGCTCGAACCGGGGACGGCTCATGCGATGCACATCGCGTCGCCGTACGAGTAGAACCGGAAGCCGCGCCGGACCGCCTCGCGGTAGGCGGCCCGGACCGGCTCGAGCCCCGCGAACGCGGCGACCAGGATGAGGAGCGACGACTTCGGCAGGTGCAGGTTGGTCACCAGCGCGTCGACGACCCGGAAGCGGTGACCCGGCTGGAGGTAGAGGTCGCACGCGCCGGAGCCGGCGCGCACCGTGCGGTCGTCGCCGGCGCGCCATTCCAGGGCGCGGGTCACGGTCGTGCCGACCGCGACGACCCGGCCGCCGCGCGCGCGGCATGCCGCGACCGCCCCGGCGGTCGCCTCCGGGATCTCGCACCACTCCGGTTCGACCCGGTGCGCGGCGATGTCGGCGGCGCGCACCGGCAGGAAGGTGCCGGGGCCGACGTGCAGCGTCAGGCGCGCCGTCCCGACCCCGCGCGCGGCGAGCGCGTCGAACAGCGCCGGCGTGAAGTGCAGCCCCGCGGTCGGCGCCGCCAC
>DATKFL010000457.1:0-6495 GCA_035511355.1 Dongiaceae bacterium | reverse complement strand
CGCCGCGCGCGGCGGATTCTCGATCGGGCGCGCTCCCGGGTCGCGCGTTTCGTCGCCGCCGACCCGGACGAGGTGATCTTCACGGCGTCGGCGACCGAGGCGAACAATCTCGCGATCCTCGGGACCCTCGCCGCGCACCCGGCGCGACGCCGCGTCGTCACGACCGCGTTCGAGCACCCGTCGGTCGGCGCCGTCCTCGATCAGCTGGAGGCGCGCGGCTGCACGATCGTGCGGGTGCGGCCCGACCGCGACGGCGTGGTCGACCCGGCGGCCGTGATCGATGCCGCCACGGCGGAGCCCACCGCGCTCGTGAGCGTCATGCTGGCGCAGCACGAGGTCGGCACGCTGCAGCCGGTGCACGCGATCGGGCCGGCGCTGCGCGCCCGCGGCGTTCCGTTCCACACCGACGCGACCCAGGCGGCCGGCGCCCTGCCGATCGGCCTCGATCGTCTCGACGCGGATCTGGTCACCTTCTCGGGGCACAAGATCGGGGCGCCGCACGGCGCCGGCGTGCTGCTCGCGCGCCGGGGGTTCGATCCCGCTCCGATCCTGCAGGGCGGTGGTCAGGAGAACGGGCGGCGCCCCGGCACCGAGAACGTCGCCGCGATCGCCGGGCTGGGCGCGGTCGCGGAGCTCCTCACCACGACGCTCGCGGCGGAAGCGGCGACCATCGCCCGGAACCGCGACCGGCTCGAGACGGCGGTCGATCGCGACCTCGCGGACGTCGAAGTGCATGGCGCGCGCGTCGCGCGGCTGCCCGGCACCAGCAGTCTGCACGTCCGCGGTGCGGAGGCGGAAGCGCTCGTGATCGGCTGCGACCTCGAAGGGTTCGCGGTCTCGGCCGGCGCCGCCTGCTCCTCCGGGACGCCCGGCCGCTCGCCCGCGCTCCTCGCCATGGGGCTCGCCGACGCCGCGGGGAGCACGCTGCGCGTCGGCCTCGGATGGTCGACCACCGACGACACGGTCGATCGCTTTCTCATCGCACTCGCCGGCGTGGTCGCCCGCGCCCGCGCGGCGGCGCCGACGACGGCGGCGCGCTCATGATCATCACCTGCTCGTCCTGCGCGCGGAAGTACCGCCTCGATCCGGAAAAGATCAAGGGGAAAGTGTCGGTGACCGTGCGCTGCCCCGGCTGCAGCACCACGACGACCGTCGCGGTGGGGTCGACGACGGCGCCACCCGTCGGCGAGCTGGTCGTGGTGCCGCCGCCCGCGGGCGATCAGACCTCGCGCCTCGCCGCCGATGCCGGACTCCTCCCCGAGAAGGCCGCGGTCGCTCCGGCCGGCGAGCCGGTCCTCCCCGAAGGCATGCGCGTGACCCTCGCGGTCCTCGAAGGGAAGGACAGCGGCAAGATGTTCCGGATCGAGCACCCGAGCGTGGTGATCGGCCGCGGCGAGGGGGACATCCAGATCGACGACCCGGAGGTGTCGCGCCGCCACCTGCGGATCACCGCGCACGGCGCGCGCATCGTCCTCCAGGACCTCGGCAGCACCAACGGCACCTTCGTCGACGAGCGCAAGATCTCCGAGGCCGAGATCGAGAACCGCACCGAGTTCCGCGTCGGTGGCACGCGCTTCATGCTGATCCTGGCGGAGACCGGCGAGAACGCGCCGTGAGCCGGGTCGCCGTCGCGCTGAGCGGCGGGGTCGATTCGTCGGTCGCCGCGATGCTGCTCGCCGACGCCGGCGCGCCGGTCGTCGGTCTGGCGATGCGGCTGTACGACCGCGCCGGGGACGACGGCGCCGGAACCCGGCGCTGCTGCGCGCCCCGCGACCTGCGCGACGCCCGCCACGCCGCCGATCGGATCGGCATCCCGTTCTACGTCATCGACATGCAATCCGAGTTCCGCGAGGAGGTGGTCGCCCCGTTCGCCGCGGCCTACCGCGCCGGGCGGACGCCGGTGCCCTGCATCGCGTGCAACTCCGGCCCGAAATTCCGGCACCTGATGCGCCGCGCCCGGAGCCTCGGCGCCGATCGCCTCGCGACCGGGCACTACGCCCGGATCGCGCGCGATCCGCGCACCGGCCGCTTCGCGCTCCTCCGGGCGCGCGATCCGGCGCGCGACCAGTCGTACTTCCTGTTCGAGATGACCCAGGAGCAGTTGAGCCGGACCGAGTTCCCGGTCGGCGACCTGCCGAAGCCGGAGGTCCGCCGGCTCGCCGCCGACCGCGGCCTGCCCAACGCCGCCAAGCCGGACAGCCAGGACATCTGCTTCGTCCCCGACGGCCGCTACCAGGCGATCGTCCGTCGCGAGAGCACCGCGCCCGAGCCGGGCGGGGAGATCGTGACCACCGACGGTCGCGTCGTCGGCCGGCATGACGGACTCTCGGGCTTCACCGTCGGCCAGCGCCGGGGCCTCGGCGCGCTCGGCGGGCGGCCGCACTACGTCGTCGCGCTCGAGGCGGCGTCGCGGCGGGTCGTCGTCGGGGTCGAGGCGGAGCAGTACGCGGGGGGGCTGGTCGCCGCGTCGGTGAACTGGGTCTCGGTGGCGCCGCCGGATCGACCGATCCGGGCGCTGGCGCGCATCCGGTCGGCGCACGCGGGGGCGCCGGCGACGGTCCTGGCATGCGGGGGCGATCGCATCGAGGTGCGCTTCGACGCGCCGCAGCGCGCCGTGGCTCCCGGGCAGGCGGTGGTCCTCTACGACGACGATCGCGTTCTCGGCGGCGGTTTCATCGAGGCTTCGATTGACACTCCGAGAAGCGCGATGCTACAGTCCGGCGCCGAAGCGCGGGCATAGCTCAGTTGGTAGAGCGCAAGCTTCCCAAGCTTGAGGTCGCGGGTTCGAGACCCGCTGCCCGCTCCAACATCCCCCTTGGAAAGCCGTCGCGGCGGGGAGGCGCATGATCTTCAAGAGACGTGATCAGGGCGCCGCGCCGCCGCCACCCCCGGAAGACGAGACGATGCTCGACCGCGTGCGCGGCGGCAGCCGCACCGTGATCGGCGCGCGCACGCGCGTTCGCGGAACGCTCCGGGGCCAGGGGGCGGTCCTGGTCTGCGGCACCCTGCGCGGCGACGTCGCGGTGCACGGCGGCCTGACGGTGGCGCCCGGGGCGCTCCTGCAGGCCGACGTCGAGGTGGAGCGCGCGCGCGTCGGCGGCCGGGTCGAAGGGGCGGTGCGCGCCAGCGGCTCGGTGCGGATCGATTCGAGCGGCGAGGTCGACGGCGAGATCATGACGCCGGTGGTCGATCTGCGGCCCGGATCGGTGCTGCGCGGGCGGGCCGCGATCGCCGGCTTCGGCACGCGCGGCGGCGCCCGCGGAGCGCGCCGCCCGACCTCCGGCTAGCTGCCCGGCGTCGCAGTCGGCGGCTTGACGCTTTTTTTCCATTCCGTTGACATTAATCGTCACCACGCTGACACCCCGCCCGCCGCGAGGGCGCGCCGCCCGCCGCGTCGCCCGTTTTTCCTCGGAAATCCGCGATCTGCGGGGGCGCGCGCCGGTGCCAGTTTCATGGCACATCGCTTGCTCGACGGCACGCGCTGCTTCTAAGGAGGACCGAGCGTGAGCGACAGCATCCTGATCGTCGACGACGATGAAGGGGTCCGGCAGATCCTCGCCGCATCCCTGACGAGTTCCGGCCACACCGTCAGCACCGCCGACTCGGGCGAGCGCGCCGTGGCGCTGGTCCGCGAGACCCCGATCGACCTGGTCGTCGTCGACCTGGTCCTGCCGCGCGTCGACGGTCTCGAAGTGCTCCGGGAGATCACCACGCTCCGCCCGGAGACCGCGGTCATCATGATCACCGGCTACGCCTCGGTCGAGACCGCCATCAAGGCGATGAAGATGGGGGCGGTCGACTACATCGTGAAGCCGTTCCGGATGGAGGAAGTCGAGCTGATCGTGGCGCGCGCGCTCGAGCGCAGCCAGCTCCGACGCGAGAACGCCGCCCTGCGCCGCCAGCTGCAGATGTCGTGGGGGCTGCAGAACCTGATCGGCCAGAGCCCCGAGATCCGCCGCATCCAGCAGATGGTCGAGCAGGTCGCCTCCGCCCGGAGCGCCGCGCTCGTGACCGGCGCTCCCGGCACCGGCAAGGAGATGGTGGCGCGCGCCATCCATTTCAGCGGCGAGCGCCGCCAGCAGCCGTTCATGGCGGTCTCCTGTGCCGGCATCCCCGAGGCGCTCCTCGAGGACGAGCTGTTCGGGCACGCCCGCGGCGCCGGCCCCGACGCCACCAGCGATCGCACCGGACGGATCGCCGCCGCCGACGGCGGCACGCTCTTCCTCGACGAAGTCTCCGGACTCTCGCCGAGCCTGCAGGCGCGCCTCCTCAGGGTGCTGCAGGAGCGCGAGGTGCAGCCGATCGGCTCGACCGCCAAGGTGCCGGTCGACGTGCGGGTGATCGCCGCCAGCACCGGCGACCTCAAGGCGCTGGTCGCCGAGGGGCGCTTCCGCGAGGACCTGTACTACCGCCTCAGCGTCATCCACGTCCACATGCCGGCCCTCAAGGAGCGGCGCGAGGACATTCCACTCCTGGTGCAGCATGTCCTGGCGCGCTGCTGCCGCGAGATGAACGTGCCGCTGAAGCATTTCTCGGGCGACGCCCTGCGGACGCTCTCCGAGGCGTCGTGGCCGGGGAACGTCCGGCAGCTCGAGAACATCGTCGAGCGATCGGTCGCGCTGTCGTTCGGGCGCGAGGAGCTCGGACGCGAGGACCTGCCGCGCGACCTCCTGGACGAGGGGGCGCTCGAGATGCCGCTCCTGCACGTCGGCGGCGACGGCTTCTCGCTCGACGAGGTCCTCGCGACCTACGAACAGAGGATGCTCTACCAGGCGCTCGAGCACTCCGGCTGGGTGAAGACCCGCGCCGCCGAGATGCTCCAGATCACGCGCACCACGCTCATCGAGAAGATGAAGCGGCTGGGGATCCCGCTCAAGGGGAACGCGGTGGCCGGGGCCGCGCTGGTGGTGGAGGCTGCGGACGCATCGCGACGGACGTCCTGAGGCGCGCGCGGGCGGCGTTTTTCTTGCGCGGTTTTCCGCCGCTGTGGTATGGTCGCCGCGCTCCACGCTGCCCGCCGCTTCGACCCCCCGCGAGGCGCTTCCGAGAGAGGCCGCATGTCGCGCGTGCTGATGGTCGACAATGCAGCGTTGTTCCGGCTGCTCGAAGGCTCCTTCCTGCGGCGGTCGGGCTGGGAGGTGTCGGCGGCACAGGACGTCGACGCGCTTCTCGAGCGGGCGCGCACCCTGGTCCCCGACCTCATCCTGCTGGACGCCGCGCCCGGTTTCGACGCGCCGGCGACGGTGCAGCGACTCAAGGCCGACCCGAAGGCGAAGTCGATTCCCATCCTGGCGCTCGGCGACGCCCGCGCCGCCGGCGCCTGCGAAGCGGCCGGGGCCGAGGCGACCCTCGTGAAGCCGGTGGCCGCGGCCGCGATCGAGTCGACCCTCGCCGCGCTCGGGCTGCTCGCGTCGCGCGCGACGCTCCGGCGGCCGTCGCGCCTCCGCGCGAGCGTCGGGACGCCGCGCGGCCGGCTGACGGCGCGTCTCAAGGACATCAGCGTGACCGGGGCGTTCCTGGCGCTGCCGAAGCCGCTCCCGGCCGGCACGCCGCTCGACCTGCGGCTCCGCCTGCCGCTCCCGGAGGGCCCGCACGCGGTGAGCGCCCCGGCGATCGTGGTGCGCGGGGTCGAGGATGACCCCGGCGCGGCGCGCATCGCGGGCGTCGGCGTGCGCTTCACCGGCTGCGGCGCCGAGGCGATTGCGCTCATCGATCGCTACGTGCACCTGGTCGCCGACGACCCCGACTTCGATCGTGACGGCGAGGACGAGACCCGATGATCCCCCGATGGAGGGCCGATGCGCGAGACCGTCATGGTGGTGGATGACGACGGCGACATCCTGGATCTGGCGCGGCTGGTGCTGGAGGGCGGCGGCTACCGCGTGATCGCGGCGGCCTCGGGGAGCGACGCCCTCCGGACCCTGTCCGGCGAGCGTCCCGATCTGATCCTGCTCGACATCAACATGCCGGGGATGGACGGCTGGCAGGTGCTGCGGCTCCTCAAGGTCGACGAGCGGACGCGCGCCATCCCGGTCGCCCTGTTCTCGATCAAGAGCCAGGTGCGCGACCGCATCCAGGCGCTGCAGGGCGACGCCTGCGACTACATCGCGAAGCCGTTCGCCATGGACGAGTTGCTCGGCCGGGTGCGGCACATCCTCGACGCCACCGCCGGCCGGGGAGGGAACGCGTGAGCGACGACGGCTGGAGCCAGGAGACCGAGAGGCTGCGCGCCGGTCTGCTCCGGCTGCGGGGCGCCCTGCACGACCGGATCACCGGGCTCTTCTCGTACCACCTGCACATCGACCAGCTGAACAGCCTCGCCGACGATCACCGTCTCGGCCTCGTGGCGATCGAGTTCCCGTCGCTCACCGGCATCGAGGCGGCGTACGGATGGGAGATGAGCGACCGCCTGCTGGCCGACGCGGCGGCGCTCCTCGGCGGCCTGCGAGGCCAGGGGCTCCCGGAGAGCACCCTCCTCGCGCTCGACGGAGTGCA
>DATKFL010000456.1:0-10867 GCA_035511355.1 Dongiaceae bacterium | reverse complement strand
TGGCCCGGCCGTCCGGCGCCGCGGCGGCGCGCCGCCCTTCTTCATGCCCCGGCGGCCGGCTCGCGCCGGAGGCGCGCGGCGCGCACCGTGTTGCGCAGCAGACACGCGATGGTCAGCGGCCCGATGCCGCCCGGCACCGGCGTGATCCAGGAGGCCCGCTCGATCGCCTCGCGCCAGCAGACGTCGCCCACCAGCGCGAAGCCGCGTTCCTTCGCCTGCGCCAGGCGCGGCGACCCTTCGCCGAAGACGTCGCGGATCAGGCCCATGTCGGTGACCCGGTTGATGCCGACGTCGACCACCACGGCGCCGGTGCGGATGTGCTCGCCGCGCACGAAGGCGGGCTGGCCGATCGCGGCGATCAGGATGTCGGCCTGGCGCGCGATCGCCGGCAGGTCGCGGGTCTTGGAATGGCACAGGGTCACGGTGGCGTCGCGGTGCACCAGCATGGTCGCCAGCGGCCGGCCGACGATCTCGCTGCGCCCGATGATCACGGCGCGCTGGCCGGCAATCGACAGCCCGCTGCGATCGAGGACCTCGATCACGCCCGCCGGGGTGCAGGGGACCATCCCCTCGAGCCGCATCGCCAGGCGGCCGACGTTCATGATGTGCAGGCCGTCGACGTCCTTGCGCGGGTCGATCGACAGCAGCACGTTGAACCGATCGATGTGCTTCGGCAGCGGCAGCTGCACCAGGATGCCGTCGACGTCGGGGTCGATGTTGAGCCGCCGCACGGCGGTGATCACGTCCTCCTCGGTGGCGGCGTCGGGGATGCGGATCTCGTCGGAGCGCAGGCCGACCTCGTGGCAGGCGGCAATCTTGTTGCGCACGTAGACCTTCGAGGCGGGATCGTCGCCGACCAGGACGGCGGCGAGCCGCGGCGCGAGACCGGTGCGGCTCTGCTCGACGAGGACCTCCTTCGCCACTTCGGCGCGGATCGCCTCCGCCACTTTCTTGCCGTCGAGGATCTGCGCGCTCATCGATCTCCCGCGTGCCGGGAGGCCGCGACCCGACTCAGGCCCCCTCCTCCTGCTTGTGGAAGGAGAAGGTCAGGGTGTGGGTTTCGCTCCCAATCTGCACGTAGGAGAAGTGTACCTGCAACTGCTTCCACTTCGCCTCGAGCGCCTTGAAGAGAACGATGCGGGTCACGTTCTCGCCGGGGCGGAGCTGGACGCTCTGGTCGAACAGCACCTGGGAGGTCCGGTCGAGGACCCGCTGGAGGTCCTCCACCTTCGCCTGCTCGGCGGCCATGTAGAAGTCGGACTGGTCGAGCGGGAAGACGTGCTCCCCCTTGTCGGTGGCGAGCGCGATGTTGCCGGGGTTGAAGACGACCGTGTCAGGCCCGGCATTGGCGAGGGTCACGATGAAGGCGAGGCGCCGGTCGGGACGGCCGGCCCGCGCCGGAAAGATATCCCCCATCCCGGGATCGACCGCGCGCAGATACTCCGCGCGGCGCACCTGGTCGGCCACCTCGACCGTGACCGTCAGGCCCTTGAGGTAGGTCTTGCTGGTCTTGACCTTCGGCGGCGGAGCCTCGCCCTTGCTCGGCTTGGTCCAGGCGCCGGCGTAGACGGTGTACGGGGCCTCGGGCTTGGCGGCCGGGGTCGGGCGGACGGTGACGGCCGAAAAAAGAATTGCCGTCGCGACGGCGACGGCAATGACGGCCGGATGGCGAGGGGGCACGCGCCTCAGTGGTCGGTGGCCAGAAGCTTCGGAGTGGCTTTGATGATGAACACCTCCTCCGAGCCGTCCGGGTTGACCTTGGTGACGCGGTGCAGGACGACCTGCTTGTTGTCCTTGGTCGCCACGATGGTGCTGACGAAGATGTCGTCCGCGAGCGGCTCGTCCGAAAACGCCGGCGGCGCCTTCGGCTTGATCGGCTTGACGCTCCAGTCCTGGATCTTCATCGCATCCTCCACGAAAGCCCCTCCCTTATACCGTGAAGGGGGGTGTCGGTCAAGCGAAAAGGCGCGCTGAAGCCCTTTGAATAGAAGCCTTTGCTGCTATACTCGCGGCCATTCCGGCCCCAGGAGGAGAACCGATGCGTCACGCCGTGATCGCGAGCGCCACGAGGACCCCGATCGGCAAGTTCCTCGGCGCTCTGAAAGGCCTGAGCGCGCCCGAACTGGGCGCCATCGTCGTCAAGGAGGCGGTGCGCCGCGCCGGCGTCGCCCCCGACGAGATCGAGGACGTCATCATGGGGAACGTGGTCTCGGCCGGCGTGGGGCAGAACCCGGCGCGCCAGGCGGCGCTCAAGGGCGGGCTGCCGGTCACGGTGCCGGCGGTGACCATCAACAAGGTCTGCGGGTCGGGGCTCAAGGCGGTGATGCTGGGAGCGCAGGCGGTGCGGCTGGGAGACCACGAGGTCGTGGTCGCCGGCGGCATGGAGTCGATGTCGAACGCCCCCTATCTCATCAGCGGCGCCCGCGAGGGACTCCGGCTCGGTCACGGCGACATGGTCGACTCGATGATCAAGGACGGCCTCTGGGACGCCTACGAGAACTTCCACATGGGATGCTGCGGCGAGGTGGTGGCCGAGAAGTACGGCATCCCGCGCACCGCGCAGGACGAGTACGCGCTCGGCAGCCACCGGAAGGCGATCGCGGCAATCGACGCCGGCAAATTCAAGGCGGAGATCGTCCCGGTGATGCTGCCGCAGCGCAAGGGGCCGGCGATCGCGTTCGACACCGATGAAGCGCCGCGCCGCGACAGCACCCTCGAGGCGATGGCGAAGCTGAAGCCGGCCTTCAAGGACGGCGGCACGGTGACCGCCGCGAATGCGCCGGGAGTCAACGACGGCGCCGCGGCGGTGGTCGTGATGTCGGAGGAGCGCGCGAAGAAGGGCGGCGTCAAGCCGCTCGGCCGCGTCGTCTCCTACGCCGCGAGCGGGATCGAGCCGAAGCTGGTGATGATGGCGCCTCTCGAGGCGACGAAGAAGGTGCTCGCCAAGGCCGGCTGGAAGAGCGACGACGTCGATCTCTACGAGCTGAACGAGGCCTTCTCTGTGCAAATCATCGCGCTCACCCGGGAGCTGGGGCTCAAGCCGGATCGGATCAACGTCAACGGCGGCGCGGTGGCGCTCGGGCATCCGATCGGCTGCAGCGGGGCGCGCGTCCTGACGACGCTGCTTTACGCCATGGCCGACCGCAAGGCGAAGCGCGGCGTCGCGGCCCTCTGCCTCGGCGGCGGCAACGCCGTCGCGATGGCCGTCGAGGCGGTGTGACATGAGCGGCCCCGACGGGATCAGGAAAATCGGCGTGGTCGGCGCGGGACAGATGGGCTCCGGCATCGCCCAGGTGGCGGCCAGCGCCGGGTATGACGTGCTGCTGACCGACACCCAGGAGCCGTTCCTCGATCGCGCCTTGAAGGGAATCGGCCAGAGCCTCGCGAAGCTCGAGGAGAAGGGCGAGATCCAGAAGGGCGGCAAGGATGCGGCGCTCGGCCGGATCACCCGCAGCCTATCGCTCGACTCGCTCGCGCCGTGCGACTGGGTGGTCGAGGCGGTGAACGAGTCGATCGAGCTGAAGCATTCGATCTTCGCGACGCTCGACCGCGTCTGCGGGCCGGCGGCGATCCTCGTGACCAACACCTCGTCGATCTCGATCACGAAGATCGCCGCGGTCACCAGGCGCCCGGCGCAGGTGATCGGGATGCACTTCATGAACCCGGTGCCGCTCATGAAACTGGTCGAGATCATCCCCGGGCAGGCGACCGCCGCGGCGACGACCGAGGCGACCCGGGCGCTGGCCATCCGGATGGGCAAGACGCCGGTGGTGGCGCAGGACCTGCCGGGGTTCATCTCGAACCGCGTCCTGATGCCGCTCCTGAACGAAGCGATGTTCGCGCTCTACGAGGGGGTCGGGACCCGCGAGGACATCGACACCGTCATGACGCTCGGCATGCGCCACCCGATGGGGCCGCTGCGCCTCGCCGACTACATCGGGCTCGACACCTGCCTGTGGGTGATGCAGGTGCTGCACGACGGGTTCGGCGATCCGAAGTACCGGCCCTGCCCGCTGCTGCGCCGGCTGGTCGACGCCGGCCACCTCGGAAAGAAATCCGGCCGCGGCTTCTACGACTACACCGCCGCCGCGGGGACCACGGCACCGGCGGCCGCCGAGGCGAAGAGGTGAGAGCCGCCGTCGCCGCCCCGGCGATGGCGGAGTTCATCGGCCGGATCCTCCGGTCGGAACGTCTCGGCGACGACGTGGTGCATGTCGCCACCGTCCCCGAGGAGCCCGCCGCGTACGCCGCGCTCGAAGCGCCGCTCCCCGAGCCGCTCGCGCAGGCGCTCCGCGACCTCGGCATCGAGCGGCCGTACGCGCACCAGGCCGAGGCGATCGACCGGGTGCGACGCGGCGAGGATGTCCTGACGGTCACCCCGACCGCCAGCGGCAAGAGCCTCGTCTACCTCGTGCCGACCTTCGAGATGGCGCTCACCCGCCCGGGGCGGCGGGCGCTCTATCTCTTCCCGTTCAAGGCGCTGGCGCAGGATCAGATGGGCGGCATCGAGGAGATGGCGCGCGCCGTCGCGCAGCGCGGCGGGCTCGTGCCCGACGACGGCGGCCTGCCGGGACACGGGCGGCCTCTGCGCGCGGCGATCTACGACGGCGACACCCCCGACACGCGCCGCCGCGAGATCAAGGCCGACCTGCCGGACATCCTGATCACCAATCCCGACATGCTGCACCTGGCGATCCTGGCGCATCACGACTCGTGGCGGGCGTTTTTCGAGAGCCTGGATCTCGTGGTGATCGACGAGCTGCACGTCTACCGTGGGCTGTTCGGGTCGCACCTGCACCACATCCTGAAGCGGCTGCAGCGGCTGGCGGCGCACTACGGGGCGACGCCGCGCTTCATCGCCTCGTCGGCGACCATCGGCAACCCGGGGCGGCTCGGCGAAGCGCTCGTCGGCCGCCCGTTCTCGGTCGTCGAGAAGAGCGGCGCGCCGCGGCCGGTGCGGCACCTGGTGTTCATCAATCCGCGGGTCAGCCCGTACACCGCCGCCGAGACGCTGCTCGCCTGGTCGCTCGAAGCCGGCTACCGCACGATCGCCTTCACCAAGGCGCGCAAGATCACCGAGCTCCTGCATTCGTGGCTCCTGCAGACGGCGCCGCGCTGGCGCGACAAGGTGAGCGCCTACCGATCGGGATACCTCCCGGAGGAGCGGCGCGACATCGAGCGACGGCTGTTCTCGGGCGACCTCCAGGGGGTCATCTCGACGAGCGCTCTCGAGCTGGGGGTCGACATCGGCGGGCTCGACGTCTGCCTGCTGGTCGGCTACCCGGGCAGCATCGTCTCGTCGTGGCAGCGGATCGGCCGGGTCGGGCGCGAGGAGCGGCCGTCGCTCACCATCCTCATCGGCATGCCCGACGCGCTCGACCAGTACTTCATGACCCACCCGGAGCAGTTCCTCGAGCGCGGCTACGAGGAGGTCGTCTTCGATCCCGAGAACCCGGTGATCACCCGCGCGCACCTGATCTGCGCCGGCGCCGAGACGCCGCTCGACGAGAACGACCGCGCGCTCTACGGCGAGGCCAACTTCGCGCAGATCGAGGCGCTCGAGCGCGAAGGGGTGCTGACCCGCGACGCCGAGGGGACGCGCTGGTTCTCGCTCCGGCGCCGGCCGCAACGCGACGTCAACCTGCGCTCGGCCGGGAGCCAGTACGCCATCCACGACACCCGATCGGGGCGGGTGATCGGCAGCATCGACGGGGTGCGCGCCTTTCACGAGACCCACACCGGGGCGATCTACCTGCACCACGGGCAGCAGTACCTGGTGCGGCAGCTCGACATCGAGGCGCACAAGGTGACGGTCGAGCCGTCCGACGTCGACTACTACACCCAGGTGCGCGCCGACAAGGAGACCGCCATCCTCGAGACCACGGCCGAGCGGATCGTCGGTCCGCTGGTCGCGCGTCTCGGCCGCCTCAAGGTGACCGAACGGATCACCGGGTACGAGAAGCGCCGCCTGCACGGCCGCGACCGGATCGGCATCTACGACCTGGAACTGCCGCCGCTCACCTTCGAAACGGTCGGGTTGTGGCTGACCATCCCCGAGAGTCTCGAGACCGCCATCACCGAACAGGAGGGACACTTCATGGGCGCGCTGCACGCCGCCGAGCACTCGATGATCGGGCTCTTCCCGCTCCTCGCCATCTGCGATCGCGGCGACATCGGCGGGATCTCCTACACGCTCCATCCCCAGGTGGGGCGGCCGGCGATCTTCATCTACGACGGGCACCCCGGCGGCGCCGGGCTGGCGGCGCGCGGGCTTCGGTCGCTCGAGAGCCTGGTGGCGCGCACCGCCGATCTGCTGCGCGCCTGCCCGTGCGAGGGGGGATGCCCCTCCTGCGTGCAGTCGCCGAAGTGCGGCAACGGCAACCAGCCGCTCGACAAGGAGTCGGCGGCGTTCCTGCTCGAGGCGCTCGCGGGTCGCGTGCCGATCGAGGCGGGCCCGGTGCCGCCTCCGCCGAAGCCGGTGCAGCCCGATCTGTTCGCGATGGGTCGCGGCGACGAGGAGGTGCCGGCGCCGGCCGAGCGCCGCCGCGGGCCCGACGGCCCGAGCGCCACGCCGACCACGCTCTACTTCGACCTCGAGACCCAGAAGAGCGCCGAGGAGGTGGGCGGCTGGCAGAACCTGGCCGCGATGAAGCTGGCGCTCGCCGTGACCTTCAACGACGCGACCGGGCAGTACCGCACCTACCGCGAGGAGGACGTGCGCGACCTGCTCATCGATCTGCTCACCGCCGACCGGGTCGTCGGGTACAACATCGATCGCTTCGACCTCGGCGTCCTGCGCGGCTACACCGATCGCGACCTGACCCGGGTGCGCACGCTCGACATGCTGGCGGTCATCTACGCGAAGCTCGGCTTCCGCCTGAAGCTTTCGGACGTCGGCGAGGCGACCCTCGGCGTCGGCAAGAGCGGCGACGGACTGCAGTCGCTGCAATGGTGGAAGGAAGGCAAGATCGAACTGATCGAGCAGTACTGCCGGCGCGACGTCGAGCTGACCCGCGATCTGTTCCAGTTCGGGAAGAACAACGGATACCTGCTTTACCGCGATCGCGCCGGGCGCGCCGTGCGCTTGCCGGTCGACTGGAAGTAGCGCCGCGGGTCGCGCCGCCTTGATCCCCGCGCGCGTGCCGTGCTAAAAAGTCCCGGTCGCGGCGCGTGCCGCCGCGGGACGAGCCGATCGAACTCATCAGGGGGGAATGCCCAATATGACGCGCACGGAACTCATCGACGCCATCGCCACCGAGACCCAGACCGAGAAGAAGGACGCGAAGAGCTTTCTCGAAGGCTTCACCCGCGTGGTCGAGGGCGAGATGAAGAAGGCCGGCGAAGTGCCGCTCCAGGGCCTCGGCAAGTTCAAGGTGTCCAAGCGGCAGGCCCGCACCGGTCGCAACCCCGCGACCGGCGAGACGATCCAGATTCCCGCCAAGACCGTCGTCAAGTTCACGGTCGCCAAGGTGCTCAAGGACCTGGTGAAGGTCTAGACCTTCAGGCGGCCTCCGCCAGCGTGTCGCCGGCGTCGACCGCGGTGACCCGCGCGGAGGTCAGGGTGCCGGCCGCGAGCCCCGCGCGACCGCCGGGATCAAGCCACAGATCGATGTAGTTGTCGGTGAGGGCGCGGATCCGTCCGTCCGGGCGCGATCCCTGCAGCACGATCGCCTCGAGCGTGCGCCCGACGAACCGCCGCCGGAACCGGAGCGACAGCGCCGCCGCCATCGCGCGCAGGCGCGCGCTCCGCTCCCGGACGAGCGCGGGTGCGACCTGCCCCGGCATGGTCGCGGCCGGCGTGCCGGGGCGCGGCGAGTACGAGAAGACATGCAGGTAGGCGAGCGGCGACGCCTCGACGAACCGGCAGGTGGCCTCGAACTCGGCGTCGGTCTCGCCGGGAAAGCCGACGATCAGATCGGCGCCGAGCGCCGCCTCGGGGACCGTGCCGGCGAGCCTGCCGACGACGCGCGCGTAGTCGGCGGTGCGGTAGTTGCGGCGCATGCGCGCCAGCACCGCGTCGCAGCCGCTCTGCAGCGGGATCTGAACATGCCGGGCGAGTCGCCCGTGCGCGCTCTCCAACAGCGCCGCGATCTCCGGCGTCACGGTGCGCGGCTCGAGCGAGTTGAGCCGCAGCCGCGCCGGCCCTGCCGCCTCGAGCGCGCGCGGCAGGAGATCGTGCAGCCGGCCCGGCGGATCGAGGTCGCGCCCCCAGTCGCCGCTGTTCACGCCGGTGAAGACGATCTCGCGGAGGCCCCCCGCCGCGAGGCGACGGAGCCGCGCCAGGATTTCCTCGGCGGGCAGGCTCCGGCTCGCGCCGCGCACCGACGGGATGACGCAGTAGGCGCAGCGCAGATCGCAGCCGTCCTGGATCTTCAGGAAGGCGCGGGTGTGATCCCCCTGCCCCGGTTCGCAGGCGTCGGTCGCGCCGAACCGGCCGAGGTCGAGCGCGGCGGGAAGCCCGGACGGAGAATCGCCGGCCGCGCGCGCCGGCGCGGGCGCTTCGAGCCCGAACGCCCGCGCCGCGAGCGCCGCCACCCGGGTCGCCTGGTCGCGCATCCCGACGACCTGATCGACGCCGGCGATGGCAGCCAGCGCCGCGGCGTCGCGCTCGGCGTAGCAGCCGGTGACGATCAGGCGCGTCTCCGGCCGCGAACGCCGCAGGCGGCGGGCGATCTGCCGCGCTTCGCGATCCGCCGCGCCGGTGACCGTGCAGGTGTTGAGGACGACGAGGTCGGCGTCGCCCCCGGCGCGCGTCAGCCCGAGGCGACGGAGCGCCGCCTCGAGGGCGGCCGAGTCGGCCTGGTTCAGCTTGCAGCCCAGCGTGACGACGCGGAAGGTCGGCATCGGTCCGCCCCCGGTCTCCCCCGGCGTCAGGGTTTGGCGGCGGGCCGCGCCTTGAGGGCGCGGTTCTTCTCGATCACCTTGCGGGCCATGTCTTCTTTATGGCGCCGCAGCCGCGCCCGCAGCTCGGGGTCGGCGGTGGCGAGGATCTGGGCCGCGAGGATGGCGGCGTTCTGCGCCCCCGACTTGCCGATCGCCACGGTCGCCACCGGCACGCCGCCGGGCATCTGCACCGTGGCGAGGAGCGCGTCGAGCCCCTGCAGGGACGACGACGGCAGCGGCACGCCGATGACCGGCAGGATCGTGTGCGCCGCCACCACGCCGGCGAGGTGCGCCGCGTGCCCCGCCCCGAGGATGGCGGCGCCGAAGCCGTTCTCCTCGAGCGCCGAGGCCATGCGCGCGGTCTCGTGCGGCGTGCGATGCGCGCTGGTCACGTCAATCTCGTAGGGGATGCCGAAGCCGTCGAGGGTCTTCGCCGCCTCTTCCATGATCGGCAGGTCGCTGTCGCTCCCCATGGCGATCCAGACCTTGAGCGGTTTGGAACTCGGTGCCGTCTTGCCGGTCGATCGCGCCACGATGAATTCTCCTATGGGGCGCGGATTGTAGCAGAGGGAATGACGGGCGGGGGAGAGCGCGCGGGACCGGTCGGGCGGCCGGGCGGCCGCCGGGGTCAGGCCGAGACGGAGGAGCGGAGCGGCTCCTCGCAGCCGCAGCGCTGGAGGGCCCGGTTGCAGGCGAAGCAGTAGCCGTTTTCGGCGAAGAAGTCGGCCATTTCCTCCTGCCAGGCGTCGATGAAGCCGACCTTTTCGTAGTCGGACATGCCGCTCATCTCGAGCAGGAGGCGGACGTTCTCCCGCGAGGCGTGGTAGGCCCTGAGAAGCTCGAAGATCTGACTTTTCGGTCGGGGTTTTTCGGACATTTCTTCGGACCTCATTCCGAGCGCGATCGTCGAAAACAACGCCGGGATTCTACCGTCACAGGCCCCGGAAAGGCCAGCCGACCCCATGGTGGAATGCGGGCGGGCCACCGCGAGGGGCGCGCGTGGCCGCATCACGGCACCGCCAGGCGCACCCTGCGGCCGGATCACGACGCCGCCAGGCGTCCCCCCGCGGCCTCGAATTCGACCGCCACCCGGCCGATGTCCCGCCGGCGCTGGCAACCCTCGAAGCGGATCGCCCCGGCCGCCGCCTCGCAGCGCCGCGCCGCCTCGGCGAAGGTCGCGCCGCGCCCGGTCACGGTCAGGACCCGTCCCCCCGCGGTCACGAAACCCCCGTCGTGCGCGCGCGTGGCCGCGTGGAACACCTTCACCCCGGCGTGGCTCGCGACGCCCTCGAGCCCCTCGATCGAGGTCCCCTGCACCGGCGTTCCGGGGTATCCGGCGGCGGCGAGGACGATGCAGAGCGCCCCTCCGGGATGCCAGGCGACCGGCGCCTCGTCGAGGCGGCCGGCGAGGGTCGCCTGCATCATCGCGAGCAGGTCGGACGAGAGGCGCATGGCGATCAGCTCCGCCTCGGGATCGCCGAAGCGGGCGTTGTACTCGAGCACCCGGGGGCCGTCGGCGGTCAGCATCAGCCCGGCATAAAGGACCCCGCGATACGGCCGCCCTTCGGCCAGAAGACCGCGCACGGTCGGGTCGATCACCTCGCGCAGGATGCGTCGCGACAGGTCGGGGTCGACCAGCACCGAGGGGGAATAGCCACCCATCCCGCCGGTGTTCGGCCCGCTATCGCCGTCGCCGAGCCGCTTGTAGTCCTGGCAGGTGGTCAGCGGCCGGGCGCGCTCGCCGTCGCACAGCGCGAAGAAGGAGACCTCCGGCCCTTCGAGACGATCTTCGAGCAGGACCTGGTCGCCCGCGGCGCCGAACCGCCGCTCCACCAGCATCGCCTCGATCGCCGCGTCGGCCTCGGCGCGGTCGGCGGCGACCACCACTCCCTTGCCGGCGGCGAGACCGTCGGCCTTCAGCACCACCGGCCGGTCACCGCGCCGGGCGAGCAGCCGTCGCGCCTCGGCGGCGCTCGACGCGACC
>DATKFL010000455.1:0-13977 GCA_035511355.1 Dongiaceae bacterium | reverse complement strand
AGCGCCCGATGCCGGTGAGGGTGCCGCCGGTGCCGGTCGCGATCACCACGGCGTCGACCTGCTCGCCGAGTTGCTCCCAGATCTCCGGACCGGTGGTGCGGTAGTGCGACGTCGGGTTGCTCTGGTTGTGGTACTGGTTCGCGAAGAAGGAGTTGGAGATCTCGTCGTGCAGGCGCTGCGCGACCGAGTAATAGGAGCGCGGGTCGTCGGGGGCCACCGCGGTCGGCGTCGTGATGACCCGCGCACCGAACGCCCGGAGCGCCTTGATCTTCTCGGTCGAGACCTTGTCCGGCATCACGAGGATGGCGCGGTAGCCGCGCACCGCGGCCACCATGGCGAGCCCCATGCCGGTGTTGCCGCTGGTGCACTCGATGATCGTCCCGCCCGGCTTCAGGGCGCCGCTCGCCTCGGCGTCGAGCACCATCTGGATCGCGATCCGGTCCTTCACCGAGTGGCCCGGGTTCATGAACTCGAGCTTGGCGTAGAAGGTGGTGCCGGTCTCGCGACCGAGCCGGTTGAGGCGGACCAGCGGCGTGCGGCCGATCGCCGCGATGACGTCGTCGTGCACGTTGTTCGGGGCGGTCATGCTTCCTGCCCCTCGGCGGGCGCCTCCGGGACCCGGGCGACCGGCGTCGAGGTCTCGACGGCGGCGCGCGCCGCGGCGCCGGGAATCGGCGGCACGCGGGTCATCGTGCCGAGCGGCGTTTCGCGCTCGGTGAGTTTCGCCAGCATCCGGTCGAGCGCTTCGTACTCCTTGCGGTGCCGCTTCTGGAAGGACTCGAAGGCGGCGCGCGACGCCCAGCGGTCGATGGTGAGGTAGCCGCGCGCGGTCGCGACGCGCAGCAATTCGGTGCCGCGGAAACCGGGGTCGCGCCGGAAGAGGCGCGCCCAGTCCCCTTCGGAGCCGTACGCCGCCTCGAAGGCCGCCTCGCATCCCGGCTTCACCCGGAACTCCCACAGGATCACGTAACCCGGGTCGGCGGGAGTGCGCCGCGCCGCCGCGCGCCGCGCCGCGTCGACCAGCAGCGGGAAGGTGCAGGCGCGCGCGAACTCGTCGACCGTCATCCAGGCCCACTCGTCATGCTCGGCCGAGAGGACCACCTCGCCCGGCGCCGACTCGGCGACGTAGGCGACCACCAGCATCGGCGCTTCGCCGCGCTGCGCGGCATACGCCACGACGGGCGCGTCGTCCGGCAGGACCTCGAGGCCGGTCTCCTCGCGCGCCTCCCGGAGCGCCGCGTCGCGCGGATGCTCGCCCGGCCCGAGACGGCCCGAGACGGCGTCCCAGGCTCCGGCCGCGGCGTCGGCGCCTGCCGATCGCTTCAGCGCCAGCAGCCGATCACCGCGGAAGACGAAGACCGTGACCGCGCCGATGACGCGATCCCCGGCCGGCTGGACCGCCTCCGCGCCGGTCGTGCCGGCAGAGGTCTCCTGCACCACGTCGTCGCTATTCATGAGAGACGAATCATGCCACAGGTCCGGTGGCGATAACCCCCGTCACTTCAACCTATCCCGAAGGTCTGATGGGGTGATAGCATCAGGCCACTCGCTCCCGGGGGGTTCGTCCAGCATGCGGTCCGATCGGTCGGCGCCGCTCCTGCTGTTGCCGCTGCTCCTGCTGGCGGTGACCCTCGCCCTCCCGGCGCCGCCGGGCCGGACCGGCGCATCCCCACTGTGGCCGTCGTCGTCGGCGGTCGCGCCCGTGCCCCCCGGCGCAGTCCCCGACGCGGTCCCCGGCGAGCTGATCGTCAAGTTCCGCTCCGCCGCCAGCCTGCGGGAGAGGGACGACGCGCGCGGCCGGGTGCAGGGGAGCCGCCGCCGGCGCTTCCGGATGGGCGCGGAGCACTGGGTCCTGCCACCGGGGTCGAGCGTCGCGAAGGCGATCGAGTCGTTGCGCGCCGACCCGCGCGTCGCCTGGGTCGAGCCGAACTACCGCCTGCACGCGCTGGTGGCGCCCGACGACCCGCGCTACCCGGAGCAGTGGGCGCTGCACAACACCGGGCAGGACCAGGGAACCCCGGGTGTCGACATCCGCGCCGAGACGGCGTGGGACTCGGGCACCGGCTCGCGCGACGTCGTGGTCGCGGTGATCGACACCGGCATCGACTACACGCACCCCGACCTGGCCGCCAACATCTGGGACAACGAGGGCGAAATCGCCGGCAACGGCATCGACGACGACGGCAACGGCTTCGTCGACGACGTGCGCGGCTGGGACTTCGTGAACGGTGACGACGATCCGATCGACGACGCCGGGCACGGGACCCACGTCGCCGGGATCATCGGCGCCGCCGGCGGCAACCACGACGGGATCGCCGGCATCGCCTGGCAGGTGCGGCTGATGCCGGTGAAGTTCCTCGGCGCCGACGGCGGCGGCTCGGAAGCCGACGCGGTCGCGGCGGTCGAGTACGCCACCCGCATGGGGGCGCGCATCATGAACAACTCCTGGGGCGGCGGCGGCTTCTCGCAGGCGCTCCTCGAGGCGATCCAGGAGGCGGCCGCGGCCGACGCCCTGTTCGTCGTCGCCGCCGGGAACTCCGGCACCAACAACGACCTCTACCCCACCTACCCCGCGTCGTACGAGGTGCCGAACATCCTGTCGGTGGCGGCGACCGATCGCTTCGACCATCTCGCCGGTTTCTCCAACTACGGCGCCGCGTCGGTCGACCTCGCGGCCCCCGGGGTGGAGATCCTCAGCACGGTGCCGGGCGCGCGGTACGCGGTGCACAGCGGCACTTCGATGGCGACGCCGCACGTCTCCGGCGTGGCGGCGCTGGTGCGCGCCGCGGCGCCCGGGATCGACGTCGCGACCCTGCGGCGGCGGCTGCTGACCCAGGTCGATCGCCTGCCGGGTCTCCTGGGAGCGGTGGCGACCGGCGGCCGGCTGAACGCCGGGCTGGCGGTGGCCTCGCCCGACACGGTGCCGCCGGCGCCGATCATCGACCTTCTGGTGACCGCGACCACCAGCAATACCGTGACGCTGCGCTGGACCGCGACCGGCGACGACGGCGACCAGGGAATCGCGCAGTCGTACGACCTGCGTTACGCCACCTTCCCGATCGACGCCGACACGTTCGACCAGGCGACGCCGTTCGCGGGGATCCCCGCGCCCCGTCCGTCCGGCGCGGAGGAGAGCGTCGAACTGACCGGCCTCGAACCGTCGACCGGGTACGCGATCGCCATCCGGGCGCGCGACGAGTGGGGGAACCCCGGCGCGCTCGGCAACCCGGTCGTCGCCACGACGCTGCCGCCGCCGCGGCTCGCCACCGCCCCGGAGGCATTCGCCGCGGATCTCCGGACCGGCCAGTCGGCGACGCGAGAGTTGACCATCCTGAACGCGGGCGAGGGGACGCTCGACTGGATCATCCCGCCGCCGCGGGTCGGCCCCGCCGGGCCGGCGTTGCTCGGAGTCGGCGGTCCCGACCCGTTCGGCTACCGCTTCATCGACAGCGACGAGCCGGCGGGCCCGGTCTTCACCTGGACCGATCTCAGGGTCGACGGCACCGAGGCCGGGATCGCGGGGGACGATTCGACCTCGGCGCCGATCCCGATCGGCTTCCCCTTCCCCTTCTACGAAGACCATTTCGAGGCGGTCCGGATCTGCAGCAACGGCTTCCTGTCGTTCACCAGCAGCTCGACGCCGTACGCCAATCAACCGCTGCCCAACCAGGGCGCGCCCGAGAACCTCGTGGCGCCGTTCTGGGACGATCTCTTCCTCGTGCCGACCTCGAAGGTCGTCTACCGGCGCGACCCCGGCCGGTTCCGGGTGCAGTACGACGGCGTCATGCATTACGACGGCTCCGGCCCCGACACCTTCCAGGTGGAGTTGCGCGACACCGGCGAGATCGAGTTCCGCTATCGCCGTCTCGAAGGGAGCCGGGTCTCCGCCACCATCGGAATCCAGGACGGCGCGCGCGCGCGCGGGCTGCAGATCGCCTTCAACGCGCCCTACCTGCACGACGATCTCGCGGTGCACATCGATGCGGTGCCGCAGTGGCTGAGCGCCTCGCCGGCGCGCGGCCGGCTGGGGCCGGGCGAGTCGTCCCAGGTCCTGGTCGGCATCGACGCCGCCGGCCTGGCGGGCGCCACCTACGAAGGCAGCGTCCTCGTGCTGAGCAACGATCCCGAAGCGCCGCGACGGGAGCACCCGGTCACGTTGCGGGTCACCGACGCGCCGGCGATCGCGGTCGCGCCTCCCCTGGTCGATTTCGGCACGGTCTTCGCCGGGTTCGCGTCGCAGCAGGTGGTCACGATCAGGAACACCGGCACCACGCCGCTCACCGTCGCCGCCGCCGGCTCGACCGCCGCGTCGGTGAACGCGGTCGGCGCCCCGGTGACCGTCGACCCGGCGGCGACCGCCGACCTGACGGTGATCTGGAGCCCGACGGGGCCGGCGGCGCTCGACGCGGCCCTGATGATCACGAGCGACGCCGCCAACCGGCCGCTCCTCCAGGTGCCGCTGCGCGGCGCCGCGATCACGCCGCCGTCGATCGGGGTGACGCCGGCGGCCATCGTCGAGACGCTCGACAGCGGCAGCGCCGCCGCGCGCACGCTGACGCTGACCAACGCGGGGCCGACCGGCCTCGATTTCCATCTCCGAGCCTTGTCGGGTCCCGCCGGCATCAGCGCCGGGTCGAGCGCCGCGGTCTTCGACCGGCTGGCCGACAGCCCCGGGCCGGTCACCTGTCTCGCCGGCGATCCGGGAAGCGGGCTGGTCTATTGCGAGGAGAGCCAGGGAAGCGGCTTCCTGCGGCACCGGCTCGCGGCCGGCACCTGGGAGCCGCTCGCGCCGGCGCCGTTCGGGAACGGCGAAGATGCCGGCGCGGCGCTTCTCCAGGGCCGCCTCTACACCGGTTGGGCCGGGCGCAACAGCCAGATCGGGGTGTACGACATCGGCGCGCGCTCGTGGTCGACGCGCGCCAATCCCCTCGGGCTGGGGACCGCGGCGATCGCCTCGGACGGTGATCGCTGGGTCTATTTCATCGGCTCCAACAGCTTCGTGCGTTACGACCCGGTCACGGGCGTCGTCGAGAGCCTGCCGGGCCCCCCCTTCGTTTTCGGATTCCGCGGCGGCCTGCGCTTCGTTGACGGCGCCCTCTACGGACATGCCGGCGGCGGATCGCCCGCGTTCGCGCGCTACGACGTCGCCCTCGGCCGCTGGCAGACCCTCGCGCCGATCCCTGGCGGAGGCGGGCTCGGAGCGGCGATCGACCCGTGGAGCCGCGAGTATGCGACCGCCGCGAGCGGCGGCCGCGGCGTCGCCCGCTATGCTTTCGACGCCGCCGCCTGGACGATCACCGCGGTGCCGTTGTTCGCCACCGGCGACGGCGGTCTGGCCTGGATGCCGTCGCCGGCACCCGGCCTGGTGATCGCCCAGGGACGCGACGGCCGCCGGTGCGCGCGCCTGTCGACCGCTCCCGGCTTCCAGACCCTCGGCGCGACCTCCGGCCGGGTGCCGGGCGCGGGTGCGACCGCGGTGGCGGTGCGTCTCGACACGGCGGGACTCCCCGCCGGCGATCACCGCGCGGCGATCCTGGTCGAGAGCAACGATCCGCGCGCGCCTGCGGTCACCCTGCCGGTGACGCTCACCGTCCTCGGCGCGCCCGACCTGCGCCTGCTCGGCGATACCGTGACCATCCAATCGACGCAGTCGTACGCCGGCGCCGGCGCATCGACCGTGCACACGCTGACGCTCTCCGACCCGCCGGGGGGCGGCGCCAGTCTGTCGCTTCTCGCGGAAGGGGATTACGGCGACGCGGCCGAACGCGCCGCGGTCGGCGTCGAGGGGATCGATCTCGGCTCGGCCGGCGGCACCGGCACCGATTGCACCGCCGCGACCGCCGTCTTCCCGCTGAGCGCCGCACAACTGGCGACGCTGGCCGCCGACGGTCGCGTCGAGGCGATCGTCCGGAATGCCGCCGACGTCGGCGACCTGTGCGGTCTCAACCGGCACACCGTGCGGCTCTCCTACGCCGCCGCGGTCGACCGGATCGAGTTCGGCGGGATCTTCACCGGCTCGACGCGCGGCCGGGCGGTCGTCCTGAAGAACCAGGGGACGGCGCCCCTGAGGGTCGACTCGATCACCGCGGAGCCGGCGAGCTTCGTGCCCGCGACCTCCTCGGCCGCGCTCGCCCCGGGCGAATCGCTGCGACTCGAGGTGCGACTGACCCCGGCGGCGTCCGGTCCGATCGAGGGGACGCTCCGGATCGCGAGCGACGATCCGGACCAGCCTCAACTGCTGGTGCCGCTGACCGGCGTCGGAGTGCCGTCGCCGCGCGCCCTCGTCGACCCGCCGGCCCTCGAAGCCGCGCTCCTCACCAACCAGGCGACGACCGGCCGGCTCATGCTGTCGAACGCCGGCGCCGGCCCGCTGCATTTCTCGGTCGAGGGGCGGGCCACGGCCGACGCGCCGGGATGCCAGCCGACCCGCCTCCTCGTCACCCAGAACCAGAGCGGCACGCT
The DNA here is from genome assembly GCA_035511355.1 of Dongiaceae bacterium. Classification (GTDB taxonomy): domain Bacteria; phylum Acidobacteriota; class Polarisedimenticolia; order Gp22-AA2; family Gp22-AA2; genus DATKFL01. Next base: position 7,515 of record DATKFL010000455.1, on the reverse strand, counting down.
GTCGAGCGTCGATCTGCAGACCGGCGCGGTGGCTCCGGTGGCGTTCGGGCTCGCCGGTCCGGTCGTCGGGATCGACGTCGACCCGCTCGCCGGGATCGCCTACGTCACGGAGCCGGATCGCGGCACGGTCGACGCGATCGACCTGGTCACCGGCGCGGTGCGCGTGGTGGCCGCCGGATTCTCGTATCCGTCCGGCGTCGCGCTCGACGCGGGGCGCCAGCGGCTCTTCGTCAGCGACGGCGCCGCCGGGACGATCGAGCAGATCGATCTCCCGACCGGGGTGCGGGCGCTGCGCGCCTCGGGGCTGGCGTCGAACTCCGACCTCGCGATCGCCCCCGGGGGAGGGGCGCTGTACGTCGCCGACACCATCGCCGGCCGGTTGCTACGCATGGACACCTCCACCGGCGCGCTCACCACGCTCGCCTTCGCCCTGGGGACGGTCGAGGGGCTCGATCTCGATCCGGAGGGGAACCAGCTGTTCGTGACGGTGAGCGATCCGGGGCCCGGCCGTCTCCTCGCGGTCGATCTCGCGAGCGGCGGCGTGCGGGTCGTCGCGACCGGCCTCGTGCGGCCGGCCGGCGTCGCGCTCTCGCCGGGGCGGGCGGTCGCCTGGGTCGCCGAATCGGGGCCCGACCGGGTGACCGCCGTGGACCTCGCGACCGGCGCGCTCGCCGTGGTGGCCCCGGTGCCCGGGGATCCGGCCGGCCTGGCGCTGCGGCCCGACCCGCGCTGCCGCGTCGACTTTCTCGGCGTGGCGCCTCCGTCGGGCGTGGTGCCTCCCGGCGGCGCCGCGGCGATCGACGTGCGCGTCGACGCCGCCGGTCTCGGCAGCGGCTCCTATGACGGCCGGGTCGCGATCACGACCGACGATCCGGCCGCCGGGTCGATCGCCGTGCCGGTCCGCCTCACGGTGGCCGGCGCGCCCGATCTCGAGGTTGCCGGAGAGGAGGTCCGGCTCGAGTCGACGTCCAACTACTTCGGCACCGGCGCGGTCACGACGCACGACTTCCCGATCGCGGTGACGCCGGGCGGCGGGGCGACGCTCCTCCTCGATGCCGACGGCGACTTCGGCGCCGCCGGCGAGACCGCGACGCTCGAGGTCGAGGGATCGGTTCTCGGGGCCGCGGGCGGGGTCGAAAACGACTGCCAGCCGGCGCATGCCACGCTCGCCATCGCCGCCGCGCCGCTGATCGCGGCCGCGGCGGACGGCGTGCTGCACGTCGTCGTGCGCAACAGCGCCGACGTGAACCAGGTCTGCCTGGTGAGCCGGCACACGGTCCATTTGATCTACAACGCGCCGGGCGGGCGAATCGATTTCGCGCCGGAGCGGATCGGATCGACCGCCCTTCGCTCGCTGCTCCTGTTCAACCGCGGCACCGATCCGCTCGAGATCGGGTCGATCACGATCGACCAGGCGGCCTTCGCGACCGCGGCGGGTCCGTTCCGGATCGACCCGGGAGAGCGACGCGCCGTGGAGGTGCGGTTCGCTCCGATCGCGGCCGGTTCCGTCGACGGATTGCTCCGCATCGCCAGCAACGACCCCGACGAGCCCGTGCTGACCGTGCCGCTGCACGGCACCGGGCGGATCGCCCCCGAAGCGGTGGCCGAGCCGTCGGGGGTCTCGGCCGATCTGTCGACCAATCAGGCGACCACGCGCGTCGTCCGGCTCCGGAACACCGGCGGCAGCGACCTGACCTTCGCCGCGCGGTTCGCGCCGTCCGGTGGAGTCGACGCCCCGGGCGTCGGCCCGGCGACGACCGCGGGGAGCGAGTCCCCGGACGTGCTCCTGATCCAGGACGTCCTGCCGTGGGGAAGCGACACCGACGCCCAGGCCCTCGGGGTGCTGGGATTGCCGTTCGTTCGATCGACGGCCGGCGGGCTCGCCGGCGTCGATCTCTCCCGCTACCGCCTGATCCTGGTCGCTGGGGATCAACGGACCACGTTCTATGCCGCGCTCGCGCCGGCGATGCCGCGCCTCGCGGCCTGGGTCGCCGGCGGCGGCGTGCTCGAATTCCACGCCGCCGCCTGGGGCGCGAATGCCGGCGACGCTTCGGCCGTCGTCCTGCCGCGCGGGGTGCGGATCGAGCGGGCCTCGTCGCCGTCGAACCGGGTGATCGTGGCGAATCACCCGGTGACCGCCGGTGTGCCCGACTCCTTCACCGGCCAGTGGGCGAGCCACGCGCACTTCCGCGGTGTTCCGGCGGACGCGACCCGGCTGGCGGTCGACGACTCCCAGGTCGACACGCTCGTCTATTACCGCCACGGAGTCGGGGCGGTGATCGCGACCGGCCAGCCGATCGAGTTCTACCGGGCGCAATCGAACCCGGTGGGCGTCCTCCTCAGGAACGCGATCGTCTGGGGGCGCGGCACCCTCCTGCCTCCCTGGGTCGATCTGGACCCGGCCTCGGGGGCGCTGCCGCCCGGAGGCGAAGCGTCGATCCTGCTGACGCTCCGCGCCGGTGCGCTGCCGGCGGGCGCGTACAGCGCGGCCCTGGCGTTGTCGACCAACGACCCGGCCCGCCCGCTGATCCAGCTTCCGATCACGCTGGGAGTCACTGGTCCGTCACGTCTCGAATTGGAGGGGGAGGAGCAGACCGTCGTCTCGAGCAAGCCGTTCACGAGCGCCGGCGAAACCGTGCACGCGCTGCCGCTCGCGCTGCCGGCTTCGGGTGGCGCCTGGCTTACCGTGACGGTGACCGGTGACTTCGGACTGGCGAGCGAGTATGCGGAGGTGACGGTCGAGGGGACCCTCCTCGGCCGGGTCGGCGGGCAGGGAATCGACTGCGGGCCGACCCTTCGCACGTTCTTCCTGGCCCCCGGGACGCTCGCGGCCCTCGCGGCGGACGGCGTCGTCCGCGCGGTGGTGCAGAACAGCCGCGACGTCGACACCTTCTGCGGGACCAGCCAGCACACCGTTTCGCTGACTTACGCCGCGCGGGCCGACCGGATCGACTTCGGCAGCCTCCAACTCGGTGCGAGCGTCGCGCGCCATCTCACCCTCGCCAATTCCGGCAGCACGCCCCTCAGCGTGACGCTGGCCACCGACCGGCCCGATTTCGCCGTCGCGCCCGCCACCGGCGAGATCCCCGCCGGAGGCCGGCTGGCGATCGAAGTCCGGCTCACGTCGGTGCGCGTGGGCGCGGTGACCGGGGCGCTCCTCGTCGCGTCGAACGACCCGTCGCGTCCCTCGGCCGCGGTGACGCTCGCGGGGACGGTGGTCGGCGTGCCGGAGGTGCGCGTCGAGCCCGGGTCGATCGAGGGGACGTACTACCCGGGTCTCACCGACACCTGGACGCTGCGGCTCACGAATCCCGGCACCGGGGTCCTGAGCTGGCGCGCCACGTCCACACTGGACCCGGCGGACCCCGCTTTCCCCAGATACCTCGATGTGACCCCGTCGCTCGGAACGCTGGCGCCGGGGGAGGGCGTGGATCTCACCGTGACGTTCGCCTCGAACGGCCTCTCGCCCGGCGTGCGGCACGCCCTGGTCGTGCTCACGACGAACATCGTGGCGCGGCCACGGGTTGAAATCCCCGCCACCCTGACCGTGCTCGCCGGGGGGCGCGTGGCCCTGAATCTCTCCGCCGTCGATTTCGGGACCGCCTTTCTCGGACTGTCGAAGTCGAGGACGGTCTCGATCGGCAACCTCGGGAACAGCGTGCTCCACGTCGAGGCGTCCGTGGACGGGCCGGCGGAGTTCACGGTCCAGCCGGGGAGTCTCGCGATCCCGCCGGGGGGGAGCAGGGACTTCTACCTGCAGTTCCTCGCCGACGCGCTCGGGGTCTACGAGGGGATCTTGCGACTTGCAACCGACGCTCCGCAGCAGCCGCAGTTCGCCCTGGCATTGAGTGCGACGGCGAGCACGAGGCCGCACGCCGCCATCTCGCCCGGAAGCTTCGAGACGAGCCTGCCCCAGGGCCGGGCGGCCAATCTCACGCTGTCGATCCTGAACGGCGGCGGGGTGCCGTTGAGCTTCAGCGCCACCGCCGGCGTCCCGCCCGCCTGGTGTCCGGCCCTCGGGGCGTACGTCACGGAGAGGAGCACCGCCGGGATCCTCAGGATGGCCCTCCCTTCGGGCAGCATCTCCCCGATCGTCATCCATCAGATGAATGCGCGGCTCGGCATCGCGCTCCTCCCCGGGACCCACGAGGTGTGGGTCACCGACTTCGACGTGGGGCGGCTCGTGAAGGTCGATCTCGCCGGGCACGTGATGAACGCGAGCCACGCCGGACTGCCGACAGCGCTCGGGCTGGCGCTCGATCGCACGCGGCAGATCGCCTACGTCGGCGAATACAACCCCGGCACCATCGTCGCGGTCGATCTGTCGACCGGCGGTCAGTCCGTCCTCGCCACCGCGCTCCCGGGGGTCACCGGCCTGGCGCTCGCTCCGGCCGGCGACCTGCTCTATGCCGTCACCGAGTCGGGCGGCCTGTACGCCATCGACACGCACGAGGGCGGGCCGCGCCTGATCCGGAGCGGTCTCGAGACCCCCTGGGGGCTGGCGGTGACCGGCGACGGTCACCGCGCGTATGTCGTCGAAACCGGGACCGGCGGCATCGGCACGATCGATCTCGACAGCGGGAGCCACACCCAGGTCGCATGCTGTTTCACCGGCGCGATCGGGCTCGCTCTCGACAGCGACGACCGGCGCGCCTGGGTGACGGGGTCCGGACGGGTCAGCAGCCTCGACCTGACGACCGGGGTGGTCCAGACCGCCAGTGTCCAGGCGGTCCTCCCGGCGGGCATCGCGATGGAGTTCGACCCCGCCTGCACGGATCTCTACCTGGGAGTCACGCCGGCGCAGGGCAGCGTCGCGGAGGGCACCGTGACCGATCTGACGGTGCGCCTCGACACCGCCGGTCTGCCGCTCGGAACCTACCAGGCCTGGATCGACGTTGCGACCAACGATCCGGGAGCCCGGCTCGTGCGGGTGCCGATCACGGTCCGGATCCTGGGCGACGTCGATCGCGACGGCGTGCTCGACGACGAGGACGACTGCCCCGAGGTGCCGAATCCCGATCAGGCCGACCACGACGCCGACGGGCGGGGCGACCTGTGCGATCTCTGCCCGGCCACGGCCGACCCGGAGCAGAGGGACTTCGATCACGACGGGATCGGCGATCTCTGCGATGGTTGCACCGATCGCGACCGGGATGGTCGCGGCGATCCCGGCTATTCGAACCCCGACTGCGCCGCCGACAATTGTCCCGACCGCGCCAACCGATCGCAGGAGGACGCCGACGCCGACGGGCTCGGCGACGAGTGCGATCCGTGCACCGACCCCGATGGCGACGGCTTCCGCACGCCCGGGTTCCCGGGAGATGAGTGTCCGATCGACGACTGCCCCACGGTTCCGGATCCCGAGCAGGTCGACACCGATCGCGATCGGCGCGGCGACGCCTGCGACGAGTGCCCGCTCGATCCCTCCGACGACCGCGACCGGGACGGCCGCTGCGCCGATCAGGACAACTGTCCGCTGGTGCCGAACCCGCTCCAGGAGGACAGCGACGGCGACCTGCTCGGTGACGCCTGCGACAATTGTCCGCACATGGACAATCCCGACCAGGGCGATCTCGATCTCGACGGGCGCGGGGATCTCTGCGATGACTGTCCCACCCTTCCCGACGCCGGTCAGGAAGATCTCGACGGCGATGGCGTCGGCGATCGCTGCGACAACTGTCCCGCGGCCGCCAACCCCGACCAGGCCGATCGCAACCACGACCTGAGCGGCGACGCCTGCCAGCCCGAGGTGACGATCGAGTCGGTGCGCGCGGACTCCGACCCGATCGTGGTGCGCGCCCGTGCGGTCGACCCGCAGGGAGAGGCCCTCACCGGCGAGATCGCGGTGTACGCAGGATTCGGCGGCAAGGTGCTCCTGACCGACGCGCTCGGGTCCCTCGACTGCGCCCAGGCCTGGCTCCCCGATGGCGTCCTCGGGCGCGGCATCGCCTTCGCGAACGACTCGGTCGGTCTGCCGGCGCTGTTCGACGCCGACTACGTCATCGGGTGCGAGAACTTCGCGGCGGACTGGACGCTGGCCGCCGGCCCCTGCGCGGCACCCACCACCTACTTCGACGTGGTGCTGCCGCTCGACGGTCTCGCCCTGCCGGCGCCCGTCTGCCTGCGCGACGAGCACGACGAGCGGCGCCTGCTCGACCTGACGGTCCTCGGCTACGACGGCGCGCACCTGAGCCTGTCGTATCGCGGGGAAGGGGAGCCGGAGCGCTCCCAGTTCGAAGGCCGCTTCCCGACCGGCGTCGACCTGAGCCGATTCCCCGACGACGCCACCCTGCGTCTGCAGATCAGCGTGACCGACGGGGTCACGCCGCCGGTATTCGCGGAGACCACCTTCGCGCACCACGGCGCGCGCCGGCTGACCTTCGGCGACCCTCCGGTTGCGGTGATCGCCGCCGCGCCGGTCACCGAATGCGACGCGCCCGACGGCGGCCTCGTGCGCCTCGACGGCCTCGCCTCGGCCGATCCCGACGCGCCGACCGGACCCGGCGCGGGGATCGCGCGCTACGAGTGGAGCGAGGATCCGGGCGGCGCGGGCGAGCGCGTCCTCGGCGAAGGGGCGGTTCTCGACGTCCGCCTCGGGCTCGGCCCGCATCGCATCGGGTTGCGGGTGACCGACCAGGACGGCGAGTCGGCGGAGACCGCGGTCGATCTGACGGTGGCGGACACCACGGCGCCGGCGATCGAGTGCCCGGTCGAGGTGGTCGCCGAATGCGGCGGGCCCGGGGGCGCCCTGGTGACGCTGCGCGGGTCGGCGCACGACGCCTGCGGTGTCGTGACCCTCGGGAACGATCGCGGCCCGGGCGGCGCGGCGGCGGACGGTACCTACCCGCTCGGCACGACCACAGTCACCTTCACTGCCACCGACGCGGCGGGGCACGCCGCCACCTGTGCCAGCCGCGGCGTGGTGCGTGACACGGTCGCGCCGACGCTGACCCTGCGCGCCGACCCCGCGTTCCTCTGGCCCGCCAATCGCCGCCTGGTGCCGGTGAAGGTGACCTGGCAGAGCGCCGACCTCTGCACGGCGGCGCCGGCGGTCACCCTGGTCTCGGTCGAGAGCAGCGACCCCGACGTCAGCGGACGCGGCGATCGGCCCGGCGATATCGAGGGCGCCGTCGCGGGGCAGCCGGTCGATCGGCTGAGCCTGCGCGCCGAGCGGCTCCTCGCCGGTCCGACGCGCACCTACACCCTGCACTACGTGGCGAAGGACGCCGCCGGCAACGCCACGCCGGCGGTCGCGCTGGTCGTCGTGAAGAGCCCCGGGGCGGGGGCGCGATGAGCGGCGCGGGGAAGGCCGGGTCGATCTAGGGCTTCACCGCCGGTCCGAATCGCCGGGTCGATCCGTCGCTGTGGACCTGCTCGACGAAGAGACTGTGGCCGCTCTTGATCTTCGAGACCGGCACGGCGTAGGAGGAGCCTCGATCGGAGGTGCACTCGATGCACGGGATGAGCGCCGTGTTGAGCTGCGTCACCTTGCCGCGATTGTCGATCGACAGGACG
>DATKFL010000454.1:0-3049 GCA_035511355.1 Dongiaceae bacterium | reverse complement strand
AGAACGAGACCGCCTTGTCGACGCTTCCCCCCTGGTCGGGAGGCGTCCAGAAGTAGGTGCCCCCCACGACCCACAGGGTCCGCGGGTTTTCCGGAGCCTCGTCGAAGGCGCGCTTCAGCTCGGAGGAGTACTGGCGCAGGCGGTCCATCTTGTCGGGCGGCTCCGGCTGCTCGGAGAAGAGCAGCGTGGCGCGGCAGATCGCCATCGCCGCGCGGGCGTCGGCGAAGGCCGGGTCGCGCTCGATCGCCTTCGCGAACTCGTCGGCCGCGGCGGCGGTGTGCTCGGTGATCTCCTCGGGAGGCATGCCGTCGTTCCAGCCGTTCATCCCCGCCCGCCAGCGGGCGAAGCCACGCCAGTAGTGGGCCTCGGCGCCGACCTCGGGCGAGTGGGCGTACCTCGCGAGCGCCTCGAACTCGTGCTTCAGGGTCGCCTGGTCAGCCTCGTAGTCGGCGCGCAGGATGCGGCGCATCGATTCCGCGACCGCCTTCGCCGCCTGGTCGCCGCCGCTCTTGGGCGCCGCTTCCGCCGGCGCCGGGAGCGCCGCCAGGATCAATCCCGCCAAGATCAGAAAGCTCTCGATAGCTCTTCGCATCGGATCTCCTCTCGTGTCGCACGACTGCGATGCGGGAGGAGCGTGGCAGGGAAGGCGGGGCGGTTCCATCGTTCCCCCGCCGAACGGGCGGGGCGGCCGGGCGAGCCGTCGATAGTGGCGGCGGGCGGACCCGGTGGCGAGGAGCCGGTCCGGGCCCGCCGCGCCGCGCGGCGCCTACTTCCGGCGCTTGTAGGAGATCTTCATCATCGTCAGTTGCTTGCCGTCCGGACCCGGCACCGACAGGGTGAAGGTGCGCGTGTCGGGAGTCGGGTGATCGGTGACCATCGTGAAGGTGGTCGTCCCGCCGTCGGGAGTCGGTCCCTGCGCGGTCAAGGTGCGCACCTTGCCGGTCCCGTCGCAGGTGCCGTCGAGGATCAGCGGCGAGGTGATCAGCGAATCGGTCCAGACGCCGTTGTAGCGGTTCTTCGCCGGGTCGTAGCCGTTGACGCCGTGACCCTGGAACGGCTGCCCCATGAAGGTCCCCTTGTAGTCGGAGACCAGCCAGAGGCCGTTCCCGGTGAGGGTGTTGACCTCGACCGCCTTGGAGACCGTGGGGGGCGTCCCGGGCGGGCCGAACGCCTCCATGGTGGCGTCCCAGGTGCCGACGTCCATGGCGAGGTGCTGGTGATGCGGCCCCGGCTTCGGAGCCATCATCTGGGGTTCGGCGCCGGCCGCGGCCGCCGGCTTCAGGTCGGGTTTTCCTTCCGGCGCGGCGGCGGCCATTCCGACCACGCCGGCGAGAAGGGTGAGACCGACTGCGATCTGCAAGGTGCTCATGCGTCTCCTTTGTGTGGACCGTTGGGTGTGGACGGGGCGGATTCTATGTGGGGGCCGGTCCGCGGCTCAACACCGCCCGGGCGAGCGGGCGATGCGGGCGGGTGAGCGGGCGTCTCCGGGGGTCTCCCGGGAATTCCGCCGCCGGGTCCGTCTCACCTTGCAGGAGGCCCCCCATGGACCACGACCTCGTCGACCTCGGCGTCGGGATGTTGTTCGTGCTGTTCCAGGCCGGACGCCGCTTCAACACTCCCTCCACCAACCGCTCGTCGACGACCGCGGGGCGCTACTACATGGCGCTCACGGCGTACTGGGCGGCGGCCGGGGCAACCTACCTCGGTCTGTCGGAGTTCCCCCACCTGATCCGCTTCCTGACCGCCGACTTCGTCGGCGCCGGCCAGGCGCCGGCGGTCCTGGCGGCGGCGGAGCGGCTCTCGAGCCCGCTGTTCGCGGCGCTCCTGATGACCGTCCTCCTGCCGAACCTGCCGCTTCTCAGCGCGGTCGATCGCTGGGTCTTCCGCCAGCTGCAGAGCGTCGCCGCGATCCCGTACGAGGTGCGCCGCCTGAGCGCCGAGTTGCGCGGGCTTCCCTGTTCGCCGCCGGCGGACGTGCGCGAGGAGGTCGCCGGGCGGCTCGAGAGCGAGGGGATCGCGGGCCCCGACGTCCGCTTCGAGGCCGGGAGCACGCCGCAGCAGGCCTGGACCTCGCTCACCGCGCTCTTCGTCCTGCTCGAGCGCTGGGAGAAGGATCGCCGGATGGCCGGTTACGTCGAGGAGTACGCCGACGCGCTGGCGACCCTGCGCGCGCGGCGTCAGGCGCTGGTCCCGAAGGCGCGCGGATGCTTCCCGCTCCTGGCGCCGGGCGCCGACGACAGCGACCGGGCGCGCGACGCCATCCGTCGGTTCGCCGGCGATTTCTCCGAGCAGGTGGCGCTCCTGCGGGAGGCGCTGATCGATTTCGTCAGCCGCGGCATCCTGTACGCCGAGCTGACCGGAACCGGCCGCGCGGAGCGGCTGCGCGCCCTGGGATTCAGCGCCTCGACGCGGCAGGACTCGCTGACCCTGAACCAGATGATGGCGCTGTTCGGGATGGTCGGGGCGCTGATGCTGACCGGGTCGGTCATCCGCAACTCGGGCGCCGCCGTGACCCACGGCGTGCTCCTGGTGCGCATCGTCATGATCGCGCTCATCTACATCTCGGCGGTCGCCTGCGCGGTGCTCCCGAGGGAGTCCTGGTCGTTCGCGCGGCGCGACCAGGAAGGCGGGCGCCCGTGGGGGTTCTACTTCCTCGCCGGAGCGATGGCGGTGGGGATCAGCCAGGCGATCGGGTTCCTGTTCAACGTCCTCCTGATGAAGGGACTCGCGGGCGGCGCCGAGCGATCGCTCTACACCTACCCCTGGGCGGTCATGAGCTTCGCGACCGCCGCGGGGGTCGCCTTCCTGGTCGACGATCCCCGGCCCGCCGCGGCGCCCCGATGGGCCTGGCGGCTGGGCGAGGGGCTGGCGCTCGCGGCGATCCTCTTCACCGCGGCGATCCTGACCAGCGACTGGCTGGCGGAGCGACTGGCGGTGCTGGGACCGCTCCCGGGTTACTTCCTGCCGGCCCCGGGGATGGTCCAGCGCAACGCCGCCGTCATCGGACTCGCCATCGGGCTCCTGGTGCCGACCTGGTATCGCGAGGCGC
>DATKFL010000453.1:0-5849 GCA_035511355.1 Dongiaceae bacterium | reverse complement strand
GCAGCCGACGCCGGTCGAGGCGCCGTGGGGCGGGATGAAGCAGTCGGGCTTCGGTCGCGAGCTCGGCTCGTGGGGACTCGACGAGTACCTCGAGGCGAAGCAGGTCTACATCAACCTCGACGAGAAGCCGATCGGCTGGTATCGCTGAGGCGCCGGGTCCCGCTCAGGGACAGGGGAAGGTGTTGGGCCGGGGATGCCCGGCGCTGTCGGTCCCCAGCCCGAGGTCGCCGCCGGCGGCGTGCACCACGATCTGATAGAAGGTCGCCTTCCCCGGCGGCGGCGGCAGATCGGGGACGAACGACTCGACCATGCCGCAGTAGCGATCGGCCAGCGGCACGACGGCGGGATCCTGGGTGTATCCCCCGCCGCTCCGCAGCACCTCCAGGTCGCCGCGATACAGGTCGTAGGAGAAGAAGGTCGGCTCCGTCTGCCACTCCACCGAGTCGGTCTCGTAGATGATGATGACCGGGATCCCGTCGTCCAGGTCGCAGAGGTCGCCCTCGCCGTCGTCATCGAAATCGCACTGGTCCGAGTTGGGAAGGAGCGCGCAGTTGTCGCAGACGTCGGCCCGCCGATCCCCGTCGGTGTCGGTGTTGTCGGGGTTGGGGCTGTCCGGGCAGTTGTCGCAGACGTCGCCGCTGCGGTCGGAATCGCGGTCCTCCTGGAGGGGGTTGTCGATGTCGCGGCAGTTGTCGCAGGCGTTTCCGACACCGTCGTCGTCGTTGTCCCCCTGGACCGAGTTCACCACGTTGACGCAGTTGTCGCAGGCGTTCCCCACCCCGTCGCCGTCGGAGTCCTGCTGGCTCGCGTTCACCACCCCGATGCAGTTGTCGCAGGCGTCCCCGGCGCCGTCGAAGTCGACGTCCCCCTGGGCCGGATTCGCGACCCCGGGACAGTTGTCGCAGGCGCCAAGAAGACCGTCCTGATCGCCGTCGAGCGCGCCGCCGCGATCGTCGACCAGGCCGTTGCAGTCGTCGTCGAAACCGTTGCACGCCTCGACCGCGCCCGGATGCGCGCTCGCCGACTGGTCGTTGCAGTCGAGACAGACGGTGAACCCATCATGGTCCGCGTCGCCGTCGTCGGCAGAGCCGTTGCAGTCGTCGTCGACCTGGTTGCAGGTCTCCATCACCGGCGTCCCCGGCGTGCAGCCGATCCAGACGCCATCGACGCACGCCTGCGACGAGCGCAGGCAGGCTCCCACCCCGCAGGTCATGACGTAGTCCAGGCCATCGTCCACCGAACCGTCGCAATCGTTGTCGATGCCGTCGCAGAAATCGGTGACACCCGGGTGGACGCTGGCCTGCGTGTCGTCGCAGTCTCCGCCGCAGACCGTCGACAGATCGCCGTCCGCATCGAGGCAATCGCAGGCGAGCGTGGCGAAGAAGGTGCGCACGCTGCCGCTGTTGTACTCGACATAAACCAGGCCGTAATCGGTCCCGCCGGCGGCCACCCGGGGACTCCCTTGATTCCCCCCGGGTTCGGGGGGCAGGCGCAGGACGTGGCCGAGCGGTTGTCCCGCGGCATCGGCTCGGCGGGCCAGGATCCCCCCACCCAGGACGCGGCTATTCGTCCAGAGCACCATGAACTCGGAACCGTTCCAGGCGATGGCAGGGATCCGATTCTCGGTGCTGTACACCGGATCGGAGAGCACACCGGCCGGGCCGGGAATCGTGCCGTCGCTTTGCACCGGGGCCAGCTGCAGGCCATTACCCGAGAAGACGACGCCGAAATGATCGCCGGTCCAGGCGATCGCGGGATCCGGAGACGGACCGGCGTACAGGGAGACGAGCGCCTCCGCGGTATCGGGCGCCCCGGCGGAGTCGACGTGGCGATACAGGACGCTGGAGTCGAAGCCCGCAGCCGGGTTTGCCTGCCAGACCACGCCGTAGCCGGTGGCGTCCGCCGCGACATCGGGAACGGTCACGGAGTTGCCGGTGGCGATGACGACTGCGACGCCGATCGGCGTGCCGTCCGCGGCGAGACGGCGCGCGCGGATCTCCGAGCCCGACGAGGCACCGAAGGTATCCCAGACGACCAGGTACTGCGACGCCGCGGCCGACCAGGCGAGCGCGGCCGTCGTGCCGGTCATCACGCCCGCCGCGACGACGACCTGCGCCCCGAGCGGAACTCCCGACTCGTTGACGCCCCGGAAGTTGACCGTTCCGATCGCCTGGTCCACCCAGGCGACGCCATAGCCTGATCCGCCTCGAACCACGACGGGGCGTCGCGGCCAGTCCGAGGCCGCCGGCGTCGACACCGCGATGAAACCGCCAAGGGGAGAACCATCCGGGCCGAGCAGCGCGAAGGCGATGTCGGAATGAAAGCTCGAGGACTCGCGCTCGAGCGCATACCCGTACCCCGCGCCGTTCCAGACGATCGAGACCCGATCCGGCCAGGCGTCCGCCTGCACGTGCAGCGTCCGCGCCGGCAGCCGCACATCCGGGTCGGTGCAGGCGAATCCGCTCGCGAAGCTCCCGCCGCCGCCGGCGGCGGACGCCGCGAGGGCGAGACCGGCGGCGACGATTGCCGCTGCGAATCGAGGTCGAGAAAGCATTCGATTTCCCCGCGAGAGCACGACGATGTGCACCCTCATTACGCCCACCGGGCGGGGCTGTCAACCTGCGTTTTCCCCGGGAGCGCGCTCCGCGGCCCCCCGTGGGAAACCCCTCGATACACGGGTGCGTCATTGACTTCTCCGTGGTAGAGTTTGCCCGGTTTTTTACGGGGTCAATTCCGACACCCTCTCGTGGAGGAACCGATGGCTGCAAAGAAGGGCCGTAAGCCGAGTGCCGCGTTCATGAAGCCGATGACGCCGAGCGAGACGCTCGCCGAGGTCGTTGGCTCGAAGGCGATGCCGCGCACCCAGGTGACGAAGAAGATGTGGGAGTACATCAAGAAGCACAAGCTGCAGGACGCGAAGAAGCGCACGATGATCAATGCCGACGATCGTCTCAAGAAGATCTTCGGCGGCAAGAAGCAGGTCAGCATGTTCGAGATGACCAAGCTGGTGAGCAAGCACCTGAAGGGCTAGGACACGCCCTCGCGTGCGAGGCCGATGATCGTCTCCCGCCCGCGCGCCCCCTTCGGGGCGACGGCGCGCGGGCGGGAGGCGCCGGCCCATCCGGCCAGCGGCCCATGAGCCCCGCTTCCGACGAACCCACCCCGCCGCCGGTCGTTCCTGAACCGCCCGTCGTCGTCCAGCCGTCCTCGTACGAAGCGCCGCCGCCCTTCATCGCGGCGACGCCGACCGGGCCGCTCAATCCCTGGACCGCAATCTTCACGCGCACCCGCGCCGTCATGCGCCAGATCCTCGACACCGATCCGTCGCGCGGAGTGCATCGGCTCGCGCTCGCCGGCGGCATCCTCGAGACGCTGGGTTCGGATTTCCGGATCCTCGGGCATCTCGGTCTGCCGCTCGGATCGATCATCGCGGTCAAGGCGATCACCGGGGCGATCGCGGGACTGCTCCTCCTCTACCTCGGGAGCTGGCTCCTGCTCCTGACCGGCCGGTGGCTGGGAGGGAAAGCGACCTTCGTCGAGGTGCGCGCCGCCACCGCCTGGTCCACGGTGCCGGCAATCTGGAGCGCGCTCCTCTACCTGCCGATCGTCGGCTACCTCGGCCTCGAGGCGTTCAACCTCGACATCGACGCGCTGCGATCCGACCCGGTCGGCCTCCTCCTGATCGTGCCGATCGGCCTCGCCGGGTTCGTGCTGTTCATCTGGCGCATCGTGATCTACTGCAAGTGCCTCGGGGAGGCGCACCGCTTCTCCGCCTGGCACGGGCTGGGAGCCACCCTGATCGCCTGCGTGCTGGTGGGGATACCGCTCGCCCTGATGGCCGTGCTCGCGGTCGCCCTGGGCGGGCTGGCGCTCCTGGGTCGCTCGTAGCGGGCGCCCGCCGCGTCGGCGGCGCCGACGCCGGGCCCCGACCGTCTCAGTCCCCGAGATTCCTGAGGAGCGGCGCCACCTTCGCGAACGCCTGCAGGTGTGCCTGCACGTCGGCTTCGGTGTGCTGCGTGCAGACGGTCCACTGCTCGTCCGGCCCGGGCGGCTGCGGAATGATCCCTTCGCTGAGCATCGCCAGGTACCAGGCGTGCGACGCCTTCCGGTCGAGCGCTACCCAGTCGCGGTAGTCGCGCATCCGCTCGCGCCGGAAGTTGATCGTCCCCATCGAGCCGACCCCGTTGGCGTAGCACGGCAGCGAGTGCTCGCGGATCAGGGCGGCGTAGCCGTCGACGAGTTTCCGGTTGAGGGCGAAGACGCGCGTGTAGGCGTCGGCGGTGAGGACCTCCTTGAGCGTCGCTTCGGCCGCCGCCAGCGCCAGGGGATTGCTCGCGTAGGTGCCGACGTGCAGCACGCGGAAGGAGCCGATCTCCTCCATGATCTCCGCCGACGACCCGAACGCCGCCAGCGGCGTGCCGCCGCCGATCGCCTTGGCGAGCACCACGATGTCGGGGTGCACCTTGTAGTGCTCGGTGGCGCCCCCGGGCGCGATCTTCACCCCGGTCTTCACTTCGTCGAAGATCAGGAGCGCGCCGTACTTCGCGCACAGATCCTTGAGTCCCTGCAGGAATCCCGGGTCCGGCTCGGTCACACCCATGTTCAGCATGATCGGCTCGACGATCACGCAGGCAATCTTGTTGAACTGCTCTTCGAACCGGCGCCTGACCGAGGCGAGATCGTTGAACTGGGCGATGTGGGTGTGGGCCATCGCCTCGGCCGGCACGCCGGCGCTGACCGGCACCGGGCTCGGCGCCTCGCGCGCGCCGGTCTTGTGGAGCGGCGGCTTGCCGGAGACCAGCACGGTGTCGTGCGCGCCGTGATAGGCGCCCTCGAACTTGATCACCCCCGGCTTCCCGGTGGCGCCGCGCGCCAGCCGGATGGCATGCATGGTCGCCTCGGTGCCCGAGTTGGCGTAGCGCCACTGCTCCTGCTGGAAGCGCGCCGCCAGCTCCTCGGCCACCACCGCCTCGAGGCGGTGCGGCATGGCGTGCAGGGTGCCGCGCCGCGCCTGGCGCTCGATCGCCTCGACGATCTTGGGATGCGCGTGCCCGACCAGCATCGCCCCGAAGGCCATGGCGAAGTCGGTGTACTTGTTGCCGTCGAGGTCGGTGATCGTGGCGCCGATCGCGGTCTCGATGAAGATCGGGTTCGGGTCGACGGCGCGGAAGTTGGACGACACGCCGAGCGGCAGGAGCTTCTTGGCGCGCTCGTGCGCCTCGCGCGAGCGGCGGGTGCGCTCCTGGTAGCGGTTCACGATGGACGCGAAGGACGACATGACGCACCTCCCGTGCGGCAAAGTCTAGGAGCCTGTCCGGGAAATATCAACGGCCGCGTTCGGGACGCCGTGGGGCCGGATGCGAGGCTCCGCGACGAGGCGATGTGGTGGCATCGGTGAGGAGCGGCAACGAAGCAGACGGCCCCGCGCCGCCCGAACCCGCAGGGCACAGGGTCATTGCGGCCGGATGCCGCGTTGCTCGTCGTCGACGATGGAGCCGCATCGCCTCCTCCTCGCGCCTTGCCTCCGGCCGCAAGCACCCTGTGCGCGGCCGTTGCTATTTCCCGGACAGGCTCCCGGCAGAGGCGGTCCGGCGCGGGGCACGACCGGGCACACGATCGGCGCGTCGTCCTATCCCGTGAAACCATTGTCGGCGGCCTACTCCGGGGCGCCGTCGGGCGGCAGGCTCTCGAACCGGATGTCGGAGAATTCGGCCTCCGCCTGCAGCCCGCCGACCGCCGCCGCGGCGTCCGAGGCGTAGGTGCGCCGCTTCGTCGCCACCCGCAGGCCCCCGAACTCGCGGTGCTCCGACCAGACGGTCAGGCGGTAGTCGATCGCCGCCGCGCGATAG
>DATKFL010000452.1:0-17141 GCA_035511355.1 Dongiaceae bacterium | reverse complement strand
CGCGGGTGGCGATCCGGCCGTCCAGGCTCATCCCCGCCTTGAGGGTCACCCGCGGTCTCCCGGTCCGGTGCCGGGTCAGGAATGCCGCATTCACCCGTTCCGCCTCCTCACCGCAGAGTCCCGTGCGCACCCGGATTCCCGCGGCGCGCAAGGCCCTGAACCCGGCCCCGTTCACCCGCGGATCGGGATCGCGCAGGCACGCAATCACCTCCGCCACCCCCGCCGCGATGATCGCGTCGGTGCACGGCGGAGTCCGGCCGTGATGCCGGCACGGCTCCAGGTTCACGTACAGCCGCGCCCCGCGGGCGCGCCCCCCGGCCCGTTCGAGCGCCACCACTTCCGCGTGCGGCGCGCCGGGTCGGGTGTGCCAACCCTCCCCGACCACGCGCCCGCCGCGCACCACGACCGCGCCCACCATCGGGTTGGGGCTGACCCGCCCCGCCCCGCGTCGCGCCAGGGTCAGGGCGCGCCGGAGATGCCGTTGGTCGCTTCGGGTGAACACTGGGAATCACCTGTGGTTCCCGGCCGCGGCTCAGGCGGCCGTCGGCAGGAGGCCGTCGATGAACGCCTCGGGATCGAAGTCGAGCAGGTCGTCGATCCCCTCGCCGACGCCGACGTACCGCAGCGGAATCCCGATCTCCTGGACGATCCGCACCGCCACGCCGCCGCGCGCCGTGCCGTCGATCTTGGTCAGCACCAGCCCGCCGACGCGCGCCGCGCCGAGGAACTGGCGCGCCTGGCTGACGCCGTTCTGCCCGGTGGTCGCGTCGAGGACGAGCAGCACCTCGTGCGGCGCCCCCGGGATCGCCTTGCCGATCACCCGCACCACCTTCTCGAGCTCGCGCATCAGGGGGTCCTGGGTGTGCAGCCTGCCGGCGGTGTCGACGATGAGCGTGTCGAATCCTCGCGAGACCGTCGCCTGGGCGGCGTCGAACGCCACCGCCGAGGGATCGGCCCCCGGCCGGTGCGCCGCGAACTCCGCCCCGGCGCGCTCGGCCCACACCTGGAGCTGCTCCCCCGCCCCGGCGCGAAAGGTGTCCGCGGCGCACAGCATGACCCGCCGTCCGTCGCGCACCTGGCGGCGTGCGAGCTTGGCCGCCGTCGTCGTCTTGCCGCCGCCATTCACGCCCACCATGAGGATGACCAGCGGTTTCGCCGCGCCGGAAACCGCGGGCGCCGTCGCCGACTCCGGCGACTGCAGCATGTCCTTGATCACCGAGCGCGCCGCGTCGCGCACCGTCGCCCAGGAGGGGGTCGCGCCGCGCCCGGCGGTGCGCACCGCCTGCACGATCCGGTCGGCGGCCTGCGGTCCGAGATCCGCCTGCAGGAGCGCCGCCTCGAGGTCCTCGTTCCAGTCACGACCCTCGGCGCCGCCCTGGAAGATCGCGGCCACCTTGCCGAGGATCCCCTCGCGCGTGCGGCGCAGTCCCAGCCGCAGCCGCTCGAAAGCGCCGGGCGGCCTGGAAGGAGCGTCCCCGTTCACGACCCGCTCCGCCCCGCCCCCGACTCCATCTGCTGCCTGGCGCGCTGCGCCTCCGGAGTGTCGGGGGCGAGCGCCACGACCTTCTTGAACTGCGCGATCGCGTCGTCCTTCCGCCCCATCTTCTGGTAGGCGGTGCCGAGCGCGAGAAATCCGAGCGCGTAGTTCGGGTTGATCGACACGGCGCGCTCGTAGGCCTGCACGGCGGCCGCCATCACGCCCTGGTCGAGATAGAGATGCCCGAGATTGAGCTGCACTTTTTCCTGCGACTTGTAGGTCTTGTCCTTGAGGGCCGCCTCGAACTCCGCGAGAGCCTTGTCGTACTGCTTGGTCTCGCGATACGCGACCCCGAGGTTGTTGTGCGCGTCGGTGAAGAACGGGTTGAGCCGCACCGCCTCCTTCAGCTCCACCGCCGCTTTCGGGTAGTCGCTCTGGCTCATGTAGATGAGCCCGACGAAGTTGTGCGCCTCGGCGTTCTTCGGGTCGCGTTTCACGGCGTCGTTCGCCGACGCGAGCGCCTCCTGCGTCTGCCCGCGCTCGAGCTGGACGTAGGCGAGGCGGAGGAGCCGGCCGGATTCATCCTGGGCCGACCGCTTGTTGCCCCCGGAGGCGCACCCCGTCCCCAGGAACATGACGCCGGCCAGAAGCCAGACCGCGCCCGGACGGATCAACCCGCCCGGAGCCCGCTTGTCGTCGCTCAACGGCACACCTCTCCCTGTCTGTGAAAGCGGCTAATTCTAATGATGTGAGGGACTTTTGTAAACGGTCGGCCCCCGGCCCGGCCGGACCGGGTTCGACTAGCGCCGGGAGAGGCGGGAGACCAGCCGCATGAGGAGGCCCCCCCGCCGGACCGGACGGGAGACCGGCTCGGGGATGTTCGCTTCGCGCCCTTCGAGGACCGCCCGGGGCACCTCTTCGACCATCATCCGGGCGGCCTCCGGCCCCGCCAGGCGGGCCACCATGTCGCGTGCCTCCGAGAGGATCGGCGGGCGATAACTGACGTCGTGGCTGTCGGTGGCGACGATGTGCGCGAGGTTCCGCTCGATCATCCGGTGGGAGAAATCGCGCGCCTTGGTTCCGAATCGCCCCAGGATCGAGGACCCGGTCACCTGGGTCAGGGCGCCGAGCCGCACCGACGCTTCGACCCGCTCGAAGTCCTCCAGGTAGTAGGCCACCCGCTCCGGGTGCGCCATGATCGGCGTCAACCCGGCCAGGCGCAGCTGGAAGATGGTCTCGTCGACCCGCATCGGCACCTGCTGGTACGGCAGCTCGAGAAGCACGTACTTGCGGCCATCGGCCACGCTCATCAGCTCGCCGCGGCGGGCGCGGTCGGTGACGTCGGCGGTGTAATAGACCTCGGCCCCCGGCAGGAGGGTCACCTTAGACGCCTCCGGGTCGCCCGCGGCGGAGCGCTTCACGACCTCGAGGCTCGCGAAGATGTCCTCCCGGCTGTTGTCGTACACCCCCGGCTTCATGTGCGGCGTGGCGGTGACGTGCGTCACCCCGTCGCGCGCCAGGATGCGGAGGAATTCGATGGTCTCGTCGACTTCCTTGGCTCCGTCGTCGATGCCGGGGAGCAGGTGGTTGTGCAGGTCGATCATCATTCCTCCGTGAGCCGGCGAGCGAGCAGGTCGTCGACCGCTGCGCGCGGCGCGCGCCCGTCGTACAGCACCTCCGAGACCTTTGCGGCGATCGGCATCTCGACGCCGGCACGCTGCGCCAGGACCAGCGCCGCGCTCGCGGTCGATGCCCCCTCCGCGACCGTGCGGCGTGACCCGAGCACCTCCGCGAGCGTTCGCCCCCGGCCGATCTCGACCCCGAGCGATCGATTGCGGCTCAGGGCGCCGGTGCAGGTCAGGACCAGATCGCCCATCCCCGCCAGCCCGGCGAACGTCGAGGCACGCGCCCCGAGCGCGACGCCGAGGCGGGTCATCTCGGCGAGCCCGCGGGTGATGAGCGCGGCGCGGGTGTTGGTCCCGAGACCGAGCCCCTCCACGATGCCGGTCGCGATCGCCATGACGTTCTTGAGCGCGCCCCCCAGCTCGACGCCGGCGGGATCGGCGTTGGTGTAGAGCCTCAGGTTTCCGAACGACAGCGCCGCCTGCACGCGCCGCGCCGCCTCGGGGTCGCGCGACGCGACCACCACCGCGGTCGGATCGCCGCGCACCACCTCGGCGGCGAACGACGGGCCGGAGAGCACGGCGGCGCCGCTCGCGCGCGCCCCCAGCTCGCGATCGAGAACCTCGGTGAGCCGGAGGCCGGTGTCGAGCTCGAGACCCTTCGAGGTCAGGACCAGTTCGGCCGCCGGCGGGAGCGCCGGCCGGATCGCCCGCGCGAGCGCGCCGGTCGCCTGCGCCGGCGCCGCGAGGAGCACGAGATCGCGACCCTGGAGCGCCGCGACCAGGTCGCCGCCCACCTCGAGGCCTTCGGGGAAGCGAAATCCCGGCAGGTAGTCGGCGTTCATCCGCGCCGCCTGCAACGCCGCGGCGCGCTCCGGCGTGCGCGCCCACAGCATCGTCGACGTGCCGCCCTTCGCGAGATGCGCCGCGAGGGCGGTGCCCCACGAGCCGGCCCCGAGGACGGCGGCGCGGATCATCGCGACGCCTCCGCCTTGCGGCGGTCGGAACGCCGGCGCTCGCCGAGGCGCCGCTCCTTGCCGGCCCGGAGGCGCGCGAGATTCCCGCGGTGCCGGGCGATCACGGCGACCGCCACGACCAGCGCCAGGAGGGTGATCCCGCCGCGCAGCCCCAGGAGAAACGCCGCCACCGGCATGGCAATCGCCGCACCCACCGAGGCGAGCGAGACGTACCGGCTGAGGGCCACGGTCACGGCGAACACCAGGGCCGCGACGCACAAAGCGCCCGGCGCGAGCACGAGGAACACTCCGGCCCCGGTCGCCACGCCCTTGCCGCCGCGAAACCGGAGAAACGGCGAGACCAGGTGCCCGAGCACCGCCATGCCGCCCGCCACCAGGTCCGCGGCCGGCGCGCCGGGACAGCAGAGGCGCGCCAGGAGGACCGCCGCCGCGCCCTTCGCCGCGTCGAGCAGGAGCGCCAGGAGACCAGGCCCCCAGCCGGCGGTGCGCGCGACGTTGGTGGCACCGACGTTGCCGCTTCCGGCCTTGCGGATGTCGACGCCGCCGAAGATCCGGCCCATCAGAAGCGAGAACGGGATCGACCCGAGAGCGAACCCGATCGCGGCCGCGAGCAGCGTCTCGATCATGAGGCGTCCGCCGCGGTGGAGAGCGGAAAGGCGTGCAGGCTGCGATAGCGGGCGCCGCCCGGCAGGAGCTCGCTCTCGAACAGATGCACCGCGCGCACCTCGAAGGCTCCGAACGAGGTCGCGGCCTGGCGTGCGATCGCGACCCGCGCCGCGTCGCCCCGCCCGCCCTGGATGCGACCGAGGGTGAGATGCGGGTGCCAGTCGCGCTCTTCGATCGTGGCCCCTGTCTCCCGCACCGCCGCCAGCACGCTCGCCTGCAGCCGTCCGAGCGCGCCGAGTTCCCCGGCGAGCCCGGCCCAGATCACCCGCGGCCGGCCGCGCTCCGGAAAGCAGCCCAGGCCGCGCGCCTCGAGCCGGATCGGAGCGGCGGTTGCCGTGCGCAGGGCGCCGAGCGCCGCGGCGATCCCCTGCAATCGCGCCGCGAGAACCTCGCCGAGGAACACCAGGGTCAGGTGGATTCCCTCCGGGCGGACCCAGCGCACGTCGAGCGACAGCGCGCGCAGGACGCGCTGCGCGGCCGCGAGGTTGTCGCGCACCGCCGCCGGCAATTCGGCCGCGACGAAGACCCTCATGCCGCCGCCCGCATCAGGCTGCGACGCAGGAGGTCGATCGCGGAGCGCACGCTGCGTTCCTGGACCACGCCGCGCGGCCCCGGCACGCGCCAGGTGCGATGCTCGGCGAGGTGCGGCCCCGCGACCGCGACATGCACCGTCCCGGGAGGAAGGTCGGGCCCGCCGCCTTCCGGACCGGCGTACCCGGTCGTGGCGACGCCCCAGGTGGCGCCGAGCCGCGTCCTGATTCCCTCCGCCATGGCGCGCGCCACCGGCTCGGAGACGGCGCCGTGGGTCGCGAGCATCGCCGCGTCGACACCGAGGAGGGCGCGCTTCGCCGCGTCGGTGTAGGCGACCACCCCCCCGAGGAACCACCGCGACGCTCCCGGGATCGAGGTGAGCAGGCGCGCGACCCCCCCGCCGGTCACCGACTCCGCCGCCGCGACGCTCTCGCCGCGCCCGGCGAGCGCCGCCGCGACCACCCCCTCGAGCGTCTGGTCGTCGCGCCCGAACAGATGATCCCCGAGCGCCGCGGCGATCGCGGCGTCGAGACGCTCGATGCCGGCGGCGCGCGCACCCGGCGGGACCCGCTCGCGCAGGTGGATCTCCACCTGGCCCGGCGCCGCCAGGATGGTCCACTCGACACCGCCGGCGGCGGCATGCGCCGGCTGCAGCCGCCGGTCGGTCTCGGACTCGGTCAGTCCGCTCACCTTGAAGACGCGGGTCGCGAAGACCTCCTCCGAAGCGCCGATCGCCCCGAGGAGGGTCTCCTCCACCATCCGCTCCATCTCCACCGGCACGCCCGGCAGGAGCGCCAGGAGACGCCCCGCGTCGGTCCGGATCAGGAGCCCGGGGGCGGTGCCGTGCCGGTTCGGGATGACCGACGCTCCCGCCGGGACCATCGCCTGACGGCGATTCGCCGGCGGCATCGACAACCCGTGGCGCGCGAAGCGCTCCTCGAGGCCCCGGACGAGCGCCGCGTCCTCGATGAGCGGCAGACCGAGCGCCTCCGAGACCGCCTCGCGGGTCAGATCGTCGACCGTCGGGCCGAGCCCGCCGGTGGCGATCACGACGTCGGCGCGGCCGAGCGCCGTCGAGACCGCCGCGCGCAGGTCGGCGGGATCGTCGCCGACGATCGTCCGGAACGCCAGCGCGATCCCCTGCGCCCCGAGCCGGCGCGCGAGGAACGACCCGTTGCTGTCGACCCGCGACGGGCCGAGCAGCTCGGAACCGATCGCGATCACCTCGGCGCGCCGGGTCACGCCGCGTCCGCCCGCGGGTCGAGGGCCCGGATGGCCGCCTGCATCCGCTGCGCGAACTCCCGGAGCGCCTCGCGGTCGCGCGCGCCGCGCCCTTCCGGGAACCGCAGCACCGGGCCGAAGCGCACGTGGATGCGCGCCGGACGCGGCAACGTGGAGCCGACCGGCATCGAGTCGCGCGCCCCGTCGATGTAGGCCGGCACCACCGGCGAGCCGGTGAGCGCCGCCAGGAGCGCCGCTCCCGGCTGCGCCTCGCCGACCGATCCGTCGGGGCTCCGGGTCCCTTCCGGGAAAATGCCGACGAGACGCCCGCGCGCGAGGATGCGCGCCGCCTTGCGCAGGCCGCGCGCGTCGCTCCCGGCGCGCACCGGGATCGCCCCCATGCCCCAGTAGAACCAGCGGATGTAGATCAGGTCGTACATCCACTGCAGCACGATGAAATGGATCGGGCGCGGCGCCGCCGACCCGAGGATGATCGCATCCATGTAGGAGGTGTGGTTGCAGACGACGATCGCGGGACCGCGCCGCGGCAGGTGCTCGAGCCCGTCGCGCGTCAGCCCGAGGTAGAGCGCCGCGTAGGGGTGGAAGATCCCCTTCACGAACCAGTAGAACATCAGGCCTCCGGCGGTCTCGGCGCCGGTCCGACCAGCCCGCCGCTGACGATCAGCTTCACGCCCTCCTCGATGCTCATGTCGAGATCGATCACCTGATCGTCCGGGACCACCGCGAGCCAACCCGACGTCGGGTTGGGCGTGGTCGGGAGGAAGACCATCGACATGCCGCTCAGGGGTGGCCCCCCCTCGCGCCCCAGTTCGGCGGCGCTCTGGGTCAGGAATCCGATGGTGTAGATCCCCGGGCGCGGGTACTCGACCGCCACGACCCTGCGGAACGACGAGGTCTTGCGCCCGAAGGCGTCGAGGAGCTGGCGCGCCGCGCCGTAGATCCCTTTCACCACCGGGACGCGCATCATCAGGCGGTCGAACGCCTCGACCAGGCGCCGGCCGATGAAATTCGTGGCCAGGACGCCGACCGCGACGATGAGCGCCACGGTCGCGAGCAACCCGACGATCGGCACGACCCAGCCGGTGATCAGCGGGTCGCCGGCCAGGCGCGGCCAGGCGACGCCGAGAAGCGCGAGCAGCAGCGGGGTCGAGATCGCCTCGACCAGGCGCAGCAGGATCCCCAGGAGCCAGACCGTGATCATCAGCGGCAGGATGATGAACAGGCCGGTGACGAAGGCCTGGCGCAGCCGCGCGATCGGGCTGCGGCGCTGATCCGAGTGGCTGGCGATCGGCGGCTTTTTCCGGCGACGGCTCACGGACGGGCGGCCCCGTCGCGCGGGCCGACGACACCGAGCCGCCGCGAGAACTTCCCGAAGTAGTCGGCGGCCGAGAGGATCGCCAGGACGACCACCACGAGGACCGCGACGTCCCCCGCCAGGTCCCACTTGCCGAGGTACTCGTGCCCGCAGATCAGGAGCACGATCGCCACCATCTGGCTCACCGTCTTGTATTTTCCCCAGACGCTGGCGCTGATCGTGATGCCCTGCGACGAGGCGATCATCCGCAACCCGTCGACCGCGAACTCGCGGCCGATGATGATCCAGACCATCCAGGCGCTCACCACGCCGATCTGCACGAGCGAGATGAAGGCGGCCGAGGTGAGCAGCTTGTCAGCGATCGGGTCGAGGAGGCTCCCCAGCGTGGTCACCTGATCGCGCCGCCGCGCCAGCCAGCCGTCGAGCCAGTCGGTGATCGAGGCGAGCAGGAACACCGCGACGCCGATCATCTGCCACGACAGGCCGAAGTGCTCGAGCCCCGTGGTGCGCGACATCAGGACGACCACCAGCACCGGGGTCAGGAAGATGCGGATGATCGTGATCCAGGTCGGCAGATTGATCATCGCTCGATTGCTGCGGGGTGACGCGCCGGATAGAATGCGCCGGCGCGCGAAGCGCGCGGAACATAGCACACGGGTCGGGGTCGGTCAACGGGAGACGGCGTGGCGATTCGCTTCGGGACCGACGGCTGGCGGGGTGTCATCGGCGACGATTTCACCTTCGACAACGTGCGGGTGGTGGCGCAGGCGGTCGCCGATCTCCTGCACGAGGAGGGGCGCGTCGGCCTGCCGGTCCCGGTCGGCCACGACGTCCGCTTCCTGAGCCGGCGCTTCGCCGAGGCGGCGGCGGCGGTGCTCGAAGGGAACGGGGTGCCGACCGTCCTCCCGGAGGCGGCGACCACGACGCCGATGGTCTCCTGCCAGGTCGCCGCCTCCGCCGCGCCGCTGGGCGTCGTGATCACCGCGAGCCACAACCCGGCGGAGTGGAACGGCTTCAAGCTCAAGGCCCCGTTCGGCGGCAGCGCGCCACCCGAGATGACCGACCGGGTCAAGGCGCTTCTCGGCCGGCGAGCGCCGCGCCACGGCCGCGCGCCGGGACGACGGCATCCGTTCCTGCCCGCCTACGTGCCGCGGCTCCTCAACGTGGTCACGCTCGAGACCGTGCGCCGCGCGCCGCTGCGGGTCGTGGTCGACAGCATGCACGGCGCCGGCGGGACGATCCTCGAGGACCTGGTGAAGGGGGCGAAGGCGAAGGTCTGGACGGTGCGCGCGACGAGCGACGTCCTGTTCGGCGGCACGCCCCCGGAGCCGCGGCCGGAGTACCTCGCCCCGCTGCGCGAGGCGGTCCTCCGGCATGGCGCGCACCTCGGCATCGCGACCGACGGTGACGCCGATCGGATCGGGGTGTGCGACGAGACCGGCCGGATGCTCCCGCCCCTGGTCGTCTTCGCCCTGCTCGCGGTCTACCTCCTCGAGGTCAAGAAGTGGCGCGGCGCCATCGCCCGCACCTTCGCCAACACGCTGCTCGCCGAGCGGATCGCGAAGAAGCACGGCGTCCCGTTCCACGACCTGCCGATCGGCTTCAAGCACATCGCGCGCCTGATGCTCGAACAGGACGTCCTGATCGGCGGCGAGGAGAGCGGCGGCATCGGCGTGAAGCGCTACCTCCCGGAGCGTGACGGGATCCTGATCGGCCTCCTCCTGATGGAGATGCTGGCGACCGGCGAGCGGCGGCTCAGCCGCCGGGTGGCGCGGCTGCAGAAAGAGTTCGGCGCCTACGACTACCGGCGCATCGACCTGACGCTCCCCTCCGAGGCGGGACGGCGCGCGCTGGCGCGCCTCAAGGAGGATCCGCCGACGCGCCTCGCCGGCCAGACGGTGCGCGGCCTCGATCCCCTCGACGGCGTGAAGCTGCTGCTCGGCGACGCCGGCTGGATCCTGTTCCGCGCCTCCGGGACCGAGCCGGTCCTCCGGGTCTACTGCGAGGCGGCGAGCCCGCGACTGGTCGCGGCGCTCCTGCGCGCCGGGGTGGCGCGCATCCGGGCTCTGGCGCGCTGAGCTTGGGCGGGCAGACCCGCCCGCTCCTACTGCAGACCGCGGGTCGCGGCGTAGATCTCGAGCAGGTGCGCGTCCGCCGCCAGGTTCGCGACCAGGAACGCGGCCAGGAGGAACGCCGCGCCGCCGCGCGCCACCCGGATCGCCCAGGGAGAATCGGTCAGGAGCCGCGGCAGGAAGGGGGCCACCGCCGCCGTCCCGAACAGCCAGGCGATCGGGCGCGCCTGCGCCATCGCCTCCGGAAGCGCATAGAGAAGCGCGCTCAGGAGCGCGGTCACCGCGAACGGGAAGGCGATCGCCAGGTCGGCCTCCTCGAGGAGCCGCTCGAGGTAGAGCCCCGCCGCAACGCACAGGAACGGATAGAGCGGCAGGCGATACCAGCCGTAGACCACCCGGTGATCGGCGGTGAGCGCGAGCAGGGTCCCGTAGAGGACGATCGGCAGCAGCACTCTCCGGTGCCGGCCGAACCCCGCCATGACGCCGGCGAGCAGGAGCCAGAGGTAGGTGCCGCGGCCGAACCACTTCACCACCGCCTTCCCGCCGAGAAGGTCGTGGAACGCCTCCATCGAGACCCACTTGGTCGTCGACTGCGCGCCGAGCACCTTGAAGAAGACGCCGGCATCGTAGGCCATCCCGTACAGCAGGTAGAGACCGAGAGAACCCGCGGCGAGACCGAGAACGATCGCCGCGTCGGTGCGCCGGCGGCGCGAGAGCAGCAGCACGGCCGCCACCACCGGCACGATCACGCCGGTCGCCTTGGTCCAGATCGACAGCGCCCCGAGGACACCGGCGACCAGGGCACCCCGCCGGAGACGCGCCGTCGCGGCTGCCGACCCGGGCTCCCCGGTCGCCCCGGGCGCCGGATCGGTCAAGGTGTCGCGCAGCGCGAGGAGCGCCCCCATGAAAAGCAGGGCGAGCAGGCTTTCGGCTTTCACCAGGCGATGGGTCAGCACGAGGAGCGGCAGGGTGGCGTAGACCAGGCTCCCCAGGAGCGCCGCCCGGTCGCTGGCACCGTAGGCCCGGGACAGGCGGTGGAGCAGCACGATCCCGACGAGGCTCAGGAGGATCGGCACGATCCGCATGACCGGCAGCGTGCAGTCGAGAAAGGTCCGCGCTCCGACAAGCGAACAGAGCAGCCCGACCGGCAGCGAGAAAAGCGGCGGGTGGTCGAAGTAGGGGCGCACCAGCACGTAGGGCGCGCCGAACCAGCGGAAGCTCTGGGTCGCCGAGGGCGGATAGCGATCCGGGAAGGTGCTCCAGGCGGCGGGGGTCCCCTCGTGCAGGAGGTGCCACCCCTCCCAGGCGTGCTGGTATTCGTCGGCGGTCTCGTTGTGAAAGGGCACCAGCGCGTAGTCGTTGAAGCGCAGGAGCGCCGCGAGCAGAACGATTGCCCCGAGCGCGAGCCGGGTCCGCTCCGCCTCGAGCGCGGGCGCCCACCGCGCCGCGGCACCGTCCGCGCCCCGCCGGCCGATCCCCCACGCGGCGGCCAGCGCCGCGGCGACCGCCGCGACCAGGAGCAGGCCCAGCCGCCGGCGCGTGGCGGCGGCGCCGAACGCCGCGCGACTCGCGCCGAAGAAGCGCGTGTCGATCGGCGCCATCTTCGCGCCGGGCGGCTGCCACGACAGGACGAGATGTGCGTCGCCCGCCGCCAGGGTGTAGTCGACCGCGATCGCATGCGCTCCCGCGCCGAGCGTGCGCACCGTCGTGGCGTCCGGGACGAGCGCCAGGGGCGCGCCGTCGAGCGCGAGCGTCGCCTCCCCCTGGGCGTCGACCATGAAGCGGTAGTCCCCCGCCTCCGGCACGTCCAGGAAACCGCGCCAGCGGATGAGGTAGGACGGCTTCTCGGCCGGGAATCCGAAGCGGGCGTAGTCCCAGTGGAAGATGTAGGCGGCATCCAGCCGCTGCGGCACCGGGAAGTCGATGGCCGGGTCGGAACGACGCAGCACCTCGACCTCGCGCCCGTCCGCCCCGACGAAGGAGTACTGCCCCGCGAGCCCCCCCGGAGTGCGTGCCAGGCTCCCCCCATATATAAGGATGGCGGCCAGGGCCGCGGCGGCGGCCAGGACGACGCGCCGCGCCGGGTCGCGGCTCATCGGCGCCCCTCCCCGGCAGCGCCGGGGGGCGGGAAAAGGGTCGCGACCGCGGCGTCATGCTCGGCGAGCAGCGCGCTCCGCTCCGGGTCGGGCAGGAAGGCGGCTTCGATGGTGGCGCGGCCAATCCCGAGCAGCAGGTCGGTCGACAGCCCCAGGCGGCCCTGGAGCGCCAGCCATTCGTCGAGAAGCGTGGTCCCGAACATCGCCGGGTCGTCGGTGTTGACCGTCAGGCGGAGGCCGGCGCGCGCCAGCGTCGGGATCGGGTGCGCCTCCCAGCCCGCGACCACGCCGGTGGCGAGATTGCTGGTCGGGCAGCACTCGAGCGGCAGGCCGCGCTCCGCGAGCGTGCGCATCAGGACCCGGTCCTCGACGGCGCGGATGCCGTGCCCGATCCGGTCCACCTCCAGCACCTCCATCGCTTCCCAGACCGATCGCGCCCCGTCGAACTCCCCCGCATGCGCCGTCGTCCTGAGCCCCAGCCGGCGCGCCTCGCGATACGCGGGCGCGAACGCCTCCGCCGGCCAGGCGGTCTCGTCGCCGCCGATGCCGATGCCGATCACCCGTGGCGATCGCGACGCCGACGCGAGCGCCACCAGCTCCTCCACGGCCGGCGGCCCCCACTGCCGCACGCCGTCGAGGATGAAGCACAGGCGCGGCCCCCCCGCCGTCTCGACGGCGTCGGCGGCGCCGGTGACGGCGTCGAGGAGCTCTCCGGCCGGGAGACCCCGGCGCGCGAAGATCCCCGGCGAGCACATCACCTCGGCGTGCCGGACGTTATCACGCGCGAGGCGCGCCGCGAGCCCGCGCACCGCGAGAACGAAATCCTCCGGCGCGCGCAGTTCCGAGCAGAGATCCCTGAAGTGTCCGAGGAAATCGGGAAAATCGCGATGCCGGTAGAGGGATTCGAGACGCGCGCGCGACCCGGCATCGGCGGGCTCGCCGCGGCGCGCGCGGAGATCGAGAAGGGTCTCGAGATCAATCGACCCTTCGAGATGGAGGTGGATCTCGGCCTTCGGGATGGCGCGGAGCGGGGCGGCGAGGTCGGCGGTCGGGGCGGAGCCGCTCACCTGCCGGCGGGGCGTTCCGTGGGCGCGGCGGTCGCGGGTGCGGGGACGACGCCCGCCGGAGTCGGCGGCTGCTCCGACTCGAGGAAGGGACTCCGCCCCGTGCCGAACCGGCGGATCACCTTCGAGACGTAGAGCCGGGTCTCCTGATAGGGAGGCACGCGCCCGAGCGCCAGGACCGCGTTCTCGCCGGCGTTGTAGGCCGCGAGCGCGAGCCGCACGTCGCCGTCGAACAGGTCGAGCAGGTAGCGCAGGTATTTCACGCCACCGCGCACGTTGTCGGTCGGGTCGAACGGGTCGGCGACGCCGAAGCGCTCCGCGGTGTCGGGCATCAGCTGCATCAGGCCGATCGCCCCCTTCGGCGACAGCGCGCGGGGATCGAACGACGATTCGACCGCCGCGACCGCGTAGGCCAGCTCGGGGTGCACCCCCTGCTCGCGCGCCGTGCGGTAGATCATGTCCTTGTATTTCATTCCCGAGCCGGGGTTCGAGGGACGCCACTCCGGGTGCATCGGCCGGAGATCCTTCGCGTCGGGGACGTTGGTGATCTCGAGCGTGCCGTCGGCGTTGCGCCGGTAGTAGATCTGCTCCCCCGCGGCCGCCGGCACCAGGGTGACGAGGAAGAGCGCGGTCAGGAGGGCGTTTCGCATCACGCCCCCGTCTCGCGGATCAGCCGCTCGACGATTTCCATGCTCTTCGCCCGGATCGGCTCGAGGTCGCCGGCGAGCCGCCCGCCCGCCTCGGCCATGTCGGCGCGGCCGCCGCCGCGGCCGTTCACCAGCGGCGCCAGGGCCTTGACCATCTCCCCCGCGTTGAGCCGCGGGATCAGGTCCTTGCTGACCGAGGTGGTGACCGTGACCGCGTCCTCCATCTGGGCCCACTGCACGATGACGCCGCGCGGCAGTCGCTGGCGGGTGCGGTCGACCAGCGCCCGCACCGCCGACTTGTCGAGACCGGTCTGCACCCGCGGCACCAGCATCGGCACGCCGGCGACGTCCTTCGGCTCCTCGGCCGGTCCGCCGCCCGCCCCGCCACCGGCGGCGACCTGCACCTTGAGCCGCTCGAGGTCACGGAGCAGGGCGCGGTTCTGCTCCACCAGTTTTCCCACCGCGGCGGGAAGCGCGGCGCGATCGATGTTGAGCGCCGCCTGCGCCCCCTGCAACGCCTTCGCCTCGTCGCGGCTGTCGTGCAGCGCCCCGGCCCCGGTCAGCGCCTCGACGCGTCGCGTGCCGGCGGCGATGCCGCGCTCCTGGGTGAGCCGCACCAGGCCGATCGTCCCGGTGGTGCCGGCATGCGTGCCGCCGCACAGCTCCATGCTGAATCCCGGGATCTCGATGACCCGCACGACGTCGCCGTACTTGTCGCCGAAGAAGGCGAGGGCGCCGCGCCGGAGCGCCTCGTCGAACGGCATCACCGCCGATTTGATCGGCAGGTCCTGGCGCACGACGTCGTTCACCAGATCCTCGACGTCCCGCAGGAGGTCGTCACCCAGCCCGGCGTGATGGGTGAAGTCGAAGCGCAGCCGGTCGGGTTGCACGAGCGAACCCGCCTGCTTGACGTGCGTCCCGACCACGTCGCGAAGCGCCGCGTGCAGGAGATGCGTGGCATCGTGGCCGCGGGTCACCGCGAGCCGCCGCGCGCGGTCGACCTCGGCGCGCACGAGATCGCCGACCTTGAGCCGCCCTTCGCGCACCGTGACGGTGTGCACCGGAAGGCCGCGCACCGGCGAGCGCGTGTCGCGCACCTCGGCGGCGCCGCCGGCGGCGGTCAGGAAGCCGCTGTCCCCCACCTGGCCGCCGGCCTCGGAGTAGAACGGCGTGCGGTCGAGGACCACCCCGCCCTCGTCGCCGGCCTCGAGGGTGTCGACCAGGCTCTCGCCCCGGAGCAGCGCCGTGATCCGCGCGGTCTCGAGAACCGTCGCCTCGTACCCGGCGAACTCGCTCGCGCCCGGGCCGAGCGCCGCGAGCGCGCCGGTCGCCGCCGCCGGGATCTCCTTCATGCCGCGGCGCGAACGGGCGCGCTGCTCGTCCATCTCGCGGGTGAAGCCCTCCTCGTCGACCGTCATGCCGCGCGCCTGCGCGACGTCGCGGATGAGATCGGGCGGCACGCCGAAGGTGTCGTACAGCCGGAAGGCCTCGCCGCCCGGGATGACGCTCTTCCCCTCCCTGCCGAGCCCGGACGCGAGCGACTCGACCCGGGCGAGACCGACCGACAGGGTCGCGGCGAAGCGCTCCTCCTCGCGGCGCGCGGTCTCCGCGATCACCGTCCGGTGCGCGACCAGCTCCGGGTAGGCGCTCTCCATCGTGGCGACCACGGTGCCGCTGAGGGTTCCGAGGAACGGCTGTTCGAGCCCGAGGGTGCGGCCGAAGCGGATGGCTCGGCGCATGATCCGCCGCAGCACGTAGCCCCGCCCGTCGTTCCCGGGGACCACGCCGTCGCTGATCAGGAAGGTCAGGGCGCGGACGTGGTCGGCGATCACTTGCAGCCCGACGCGCGCCGCCGGATCCGAGCGGTCGAGGGCGCGGCCGGTCGCCGCGTCCGCGAGTCGCGCGGCGGCCTCCACGATCGACGTGAAGAGATCGGTGTCGTAGTTGCTCTCGACGCCCTGCAGGACGGCGGACAGCCGCTCGAGCCCCATGCCGGTGTCGACCCCGGTCTTCTGGAGCGGGTTCAGGGTTCCGGACCGGTCGCGGTCGAACTGCATGAAGACCAGGTTCCAGATCTCCATGAAGCGGCCGCAGTCGCAGCCCGGGCCGCAGGGGTTCGACGTGCAGGGTCCGGCGCCGCGACCGCGGTCGATGTGGATCTCCGAGCACGGCCCGCAGGGGCCGGTGTCCCCCATCGACCAGAAGTTGTCCTTCTCGTCGAGGCGCACGATCCGCGCCGCCTCGATCCCGATCCCCTTGCGCCAGAGATCGGCCGCCTCGTCGTCGTCACGGAAGACGGTGATGTGCAGCCGGTCCTTCGGGAGCCCGTACTCCCGGGGCGACGTCAGCAGCTCCCAGGCGTAGGCGATCGCGTCCTTCTTGAAGTAGTCGCCGAAGGAGAAGTTCCCGAGCATCTCGAAGAAGGTGTGGTGCCGCGGCGTGCGTCCGACCTGCTCGAGGTCGTTGTGCTTCCCCGACACCCGCATGCACTTCTGCGAGGAGGCGGCGCGAACGTACGGACGGGTCTCGCGGCCGGTGAAGACGTCCTTGAACTGGTTCATCCCCGCGTTGGTGAACAGCAGGGTCGGATCCTGGGCGGGGATCAGCGACGACGAGGCCACCACCTGGTGACCACGCGCCTCGAAGTACTTGAGAAATCGGCTGCGGATGCTGCTCGCCGGTGTCATCGGTTGCTCCGGGGCCGGTGAGTCTAGCATGAGCCCCCGACCGGCCGGCGCGCGACGCTACTTCTTGCGCCCGCCGGCGGCGTGTGCCTTCGACAGTTCGATCACCGAACCGCCGCCGGCGGCCGCGGCGGGAGCGCTCTCGCCGATGCCGGTCTTGAGCGTCCCCTCCATCTCGCGCTGCGCCATCTCGGCGGTGGACTCGATGCCGGCCAGCTTGAGCTTGAACTCGTCCGGGTTGGTCGCGCGCCGCAGCGCCTCCTCCATCGTGATCAGGTCCTTCTTGTAGAGCTGGTAGATCGACTGATCGAAGGTCTGCATCCCGTACTGCGAGGTGCCCTGCGCGATCGCGTCGTGGATCATCTTGGTCTTGTCCTTGTTCTCGATGCAGTCGCGGATGAAGTTGGTCGCGCGCATCACCTCGACCGCCGGGACGCGGCCGGTGCCGTCGCCCTTCGGCACGAGGCGCATCGAGATCGCGGCCTTCAGGACCGCCGCCAGCTGCAGGCGGATCTGCTTCTGCTGGTGCGGCGGGAAGACCGAGATGATCCGGTTGATCGTCTCGGTGGCGTCGAGGGTGTGCAGGGTCGACAGGACCAGGTGGCCGGTCTCCGCGGCGGTCAGCGCCGTTTCGATGGTCTCGTAGTCGCGCATTTCGCCGACCAGGATGACGTCGGGATCCTGGCGCAGCGCGGAGCGGAGCGCCTGCGAGAACGACTTGGTGTCGACTTCCACCTCGCGCTGGTTG
>DATKFL010000451.1:0-3542 GCA_035511355.1 Dongiaceae bacterium | reverse complement strand
CTGCGCTTCGCCATCGCCAACGCGGGGAGCGACCCCCTGGAGGTGAGCGGGCTCTCATCGGACAGTCTGGCCTTCGTGCCCGGAGCCGGCGCGATGACCCTGCTCGCGGGCGAGCGGCGCGCCATCGACGTGACGTTCACGCCGGGTGGGGTCGGGTCGAAGGCAGGAATCCTGACGATCGCGAGCAACGATCCCGACGAGCCGGTGCGGACCCTCGTGTTGCGCGGCCAGGGAGTGGCGGCGCCGGAGATCGAGGTGACACCGGACCGCCTGGATGCCTCGCTTGTATTCGGCCAGATGGTCACCAGGACACTGACGATCGACAACCACGGCGACGGGCCGCTCACTTTCGAGGTGGCCCCGGAGGTCGATCGTGGCGGGCTCGCCCAGGCGCCGGACACCGTTCTGCTCGTGCAGGACGAGTCACCCGACGGTCTTTCGATTTCCAATGAATACCTCATGTGGTCGAACGGCCTGTCGTACGACACCGTCCGATCGGCTCAGATCGCCGGCACCGATCTCTCGGCTTATCGGGTGGTGATCCTCGCGGGGGGGCAGCCCTCTTCCTACTATGCGACTCTGGCCGCCCGTCAGGCGCAGATCGACGCCTATGTCGCCTCCGGGGGCGTCGTCGAGTACCACGCCTGGTCGGCGGCCTGGATGAACCAGGAATCTCCGTTCATCCTGCCCGGGGGGGGGACGACCCATTTTCTCGACGCAAGCCAGAACACGCTGCTGCGACCAGGGCATCCGCTGGCTGCCGGCCTGTCGGCACCGACCTTCCACGCGGGGAGCGCCGCCTTCATCGCCGACCTGCCGCCGGGCACCGACCGGATCGCCGAGGCCGGGCCGGGCCAGACCACGCTCGCGGTGTCCCACGTCGGCCGTGGTTTCGTGGTCGTCGGAACCACGCAGCTGGAGTCCTTCTGGAAATTTCAGATCGGACCGTGGTTCCTCCTCGAGACGATGATCCCCTACGCCCATGGGCTGCCGGTGTCGGAGATTTCCGTCGAGCCAGCGTCGGGCGAGGTTCCGGCGGCATCCGGCCGCGCGATCACCGTCACGCTGGACGCCTCCCGGCTTCCCGCCCGGGACCGGGACTACCAAATCATCGTGCGCAGCGACGATCCGGACGAGCCGATCGTGCAGGTGCCGCTCCATGTCGACGTCCAGGGGGCCCCGGACCTGCGGGTCTCTGCGACCTCCCTCGATTTCGGGAGGCCGTTCGTCGATGCGGTCGTGACGCGGGCGCTCCGCATCGACAATCCGGGGTCGGAGGACCTGGACGTTGCGCTCGAGACCGATTCGCCCCACTACACCGTCACGCCGGCGAGCCTGCGCGTCGGGTCGTTCGAGAGTCGCGACGTCAGCATCCAGTTCCGCGCCGGAGCCGACGGAATCCAGGCAGGGACCCTGCGGCTCCTGAGCAACGACCCCGACGATCCGGAGGTGACGGTCTCCCTCACCGCCACGGTGCTCCGGCCCCCCGTCCTCGCCGTCTCCCCGGCGACCCTGGCCGCGACCCTCCCCGAGGGCCGCCGCACGACCCTGGGCCTGGTCATCTCCAATCTCCAATCCGGGCACTCCGATCTGACATTCCAGCTGGCGCGCGATGCGACCTGGCTGCGGCCCCTCCCCCTGTCCGGCAGCGTGGCGCAGGGCGGAAGCGCCAACATCGCCGTGACGCTCGACACCACCGGCGTTCCGCCCGGATCGTACCTGTCGTCGCTGCAGATCCTGAGCAACGATCCGGCCCGACCCCTTCTCGAGGTCCCGGTGAGCCTGACGGTCGAGCGCGATCGCGACCGCGACGGGACCCCCGACGCGATCGACAACTGCCCCGACATCCCCAACGGCGGGCAGCAGGATGCCGACGCGGACGGACGCGGGGACGTCTGCGACTCCTGCCTCGCCGTCCCCAACCCGCTTCAGGAGGATCGCGACGGGGACCAGAAAGGGGACGCCTGTGACAACTGCCCAGCGGTCGCCAATCCCAGTCAGGAGGACCTCGACGCCGACGGTCGCGGCGATCGATGCGACAACTGTCCCGACGCCGCCAACCCCGGACAGGAAGACACGAACGGCGATCTGGCCGGCGACGCCTGCCAGCCGCGCTTCGTCGTCGGGTCGCTCCAGCGGGACGGCGCGACGCTCCGTCTCCCGGCGCGGGTCGTGGAACCGCAGGGGGAAGCGGTGACCGGGGCGGTGCGCCTGATCGGCGCCGTCAACGTCCCAATCCGGCTCGCCGACATCTTCGTCAGCAACGATTGCGCCGACGGCTACTTCGTGGACGCAGCCTCCCGGCAGGGATTCGGTTACTCGTACGGTGACGGGTTCTTCCCCGCTCTTTTCGATCTCGACGCGGTCCTGGGCTGCGGCGACACGGCGGCGGACTTTCTCCTGGCACCGGGGGAGTGCGCCGGGAACGGAAACTCCTTCGACACCGTCCTCGGGCTCGAAGGACTGTCGCTGCCGGCGACGATTTGCGTCCGGTCAACCCACGGCGGACAGCCCGGATTCGAGCTGCAGATCGTCCACTTCGACGCGGCCGCGATCGACCTGCGCCTGTCACGGCCGAACGCGGTGGCCGTCCAGACTCCGTTCGCCGACCGGCTGCCACCTCGCGTCGACCTGTCGGGGCTCGTCGAGGGGAGCCCGTACTCGATCGAGCTGTCGGCGACGGACGGAAAGACTCCGCCGATCCTGACGCGGGTGGATTTCGTCCATGGTGGGGAGAGCGAGCTGCGATTCAACGTGCGGCCCACCGCCGTGGTGGCCGGCGCCGGCATCTTCGAATGCCAGTCGCCGGCGGGGGCGTCGGTCACGCTCGATGGGTCGGGCTCATCGGAGCCCGATCCGGGCGGGTCGCCGGAGGCGATGACCTACGAGTGGCTGCGGGCTCCCGGGACACCGTCGGAGACCCTGCTCGGGACCGGCGCTGTCCTGAGCGTGACGATGCCGCTCGGTGCGAACGCGCTGGGGTTGCGCGTCACCGATGCCGACGGGGAGAGCGACACGGCGGTCTTCACGGTGACGGTGCAGGACACCGTGGCGCCGACCCTCGGCCTGCAGGCGAACCCCGTGGTTCTGTGGCCGCCCAACCACGGTCTGCGGCCGGTGCACGTGACCTGGACGGCGACCGATCTCTGCGATCCGGCTCCCACGCTGGCGCTGCTCTCGGCCGCCAGCAGCGAGCCCGACGACCTGCCCGGTGCGGGCGACGGCTCCACGACGGGAGACATCGCCGGAGCGGACCCCGGGACGGCGGACGTC
The DNA here is from genome assembly GCA_035511355.1 of Dongiaceae bacterium. GTDB lineage: Bacteria > Acidobacteriota > Polarisedimenticolia > Gp22-AA2 > Gp22-AA2 > DATKFL01. Next base: position 269 of record DATKFL010000451.1, on the reverse strand, counting down.
GACCTGTACCTTCGCGCCGAACGGCTGGCCTCCGGATCCGGACGGTTCTATGACCTCGTCTATCGGGCCTCCGACCGCGCCGGGAACGGCGCGGTCGCGACGGCGCGCCTGCAGGTTCCCCACGACCAGGGTGCCGCGACCGAGCCGGTGATCCTCCAGGTCGAGCACGTGTCAGGGGACGGGAAGTTGTGGCTGACCTGGACCCCTCTCGCGGGAGCGACCGCCTATGACGTCATTACCGGCGACCTCACGGCGCTGCAGGTCCGGGA
>DATKFL010000450.1:0-2351 GCA_035511355.1 Dongiaceae bacterium | reverse complement strand
CAGGAAGTCCTCGTACGCCAGGATCCGCTCCGGGATCCCCTTGGTGAAGTCGAGCCGGTCGACCCCGAGGATGAGCCGCCGCCCGCGCACCACGCGGGTCAGGTCGCCGCGCGCGGGACGGGCGCGCGCGTCGTCGGCGACGAGGAACTCGTCCGGGTCGATCCCGACCGGGTAGACGCCGGTCCGCTGCAGGCGTTCCCCGGCGCGCAGACGCGCGCCGGTCACCTCGGCGCCGAGCAGACGCCGGGCGCAGTGCCGGTAGTTGTCGAGCCCGACCTCGGTCTGGAACCCGACCAGGTCGTAGTCGAGCAGCGCGCTCAGGAGATCGGCCGGGTCGGGGAGGAGCTGCCAGAGCTCGTAGGGCGGGAAGGGGACGTGCAGGAAGAAGCCGATCCGTCCGGTCCAGCCGAGCCGGCGGAGCTCGCGGCCGAGGGGCATCAAGTGGTAGTCGTGCACCCAGACCTGATCCCCCTGGCGGAGCTGCGGCCGCCACGCCTCGGCGAAGCGGGTCTGCACCGACCGGTAGGCCGCCTCCTGGCGGCGGTCGACCTGCACGCGTCCCTGGAAGCAGTGCAGGAGCGGCCAGAGCGTCGTGTTGCAGTAGCCGAGGTAGTAGTCGGCATGCTCGCGCGGCGTGAGGGCGAGACCGGCGAGCGTGACGTTGCCGGCTCGCGTCCGGGTCATCCGGCGGGCGCGCCGCGCCGGAAGGATGCGGCCGTTCCAGCCGACCCAGAGGCTCTCCGGCACCTGCCGCAACGCCGCGAGGACGGCGGTCGCGAGACCGCCGGCCGCCGCCTCGAGCGGACCGCCGCCGGGCGGGGGAACCGGGAGCCGGTTCGAGACCACCACGAGGCGCCTCATCGGGTCCGCGCCGGCGTGCGGCGCGCCTCGATCGGCAGCGCCAGCCAGCGATCGAGGAACCGGATCACCGATCGGGTCGAGGCCAGCCGCAGGCGCGCCCGCGAACGCCGTCCCGCGCGGCCGACCCGGATGGCGACGCCGCGCCGCGCCACGGCGGCGAACGCGTCCTCGTCGCTCCGGTCGTCGCCCACGAAGACCGGCAGCGTCCCCTCCGGCAGGCGCGCGGAGAGCGCGCGGGCGACGTGTCCCTTGTCGTGCCCCGCGGCCCGCAGCTCGAGACCACCCGAGGTGACGTCGAGGCGGAGCCCGGCGGGTCGGAGGAGCGGCCGCCAGGCCTGCCGGCAGGCGCGTTCGGCGGCGCGCGCCGCCTCCGGCCGCAACCCGCGGGTGTGCAGCACGATCGAGGCGCGCTTCCGCTCGAGGTGCCCGGCCGGCACGAGCGCGCCTGCCCGCGCGAACGCCGCGGCGAGGCCGCGGGCGGCGCTGGCGGGAATCGGGTGCGCGACCCGCCGGCCGTCGGCGAAGCGCTCGTCCCAGCCATGCTCGCCGACCCAGTGGATCGCGAGATCGCCGAGGAGCGCGTCCAGGTCGGCGGGTCGGCGTCCCGAGACGACCGCGACCGTGGTGCCGGCACGCCGGCTCAACGCCGCGAGCCGCGAGCGCGCGCCCGGCTCCGGTGGCGCGTCGTCGCGGCGCGCGCGGTGCGGCGCGAGGGTGCCGTCGTAGTCCAGCATCAGGAGACGGTGCGGCGCCGACGCCACCCGCGCCCAGAACGCGGGGCCCGGGCTCTCGCCGCTCAGGACGCCACCTCGACGCGATCGACCGCCGCGTCCTTGAGCGCCAGGATCAGGGTGAGGTATTCGCGCAGGTGGCGGGTCAGGAGGAAGTTCTCGCGCACCAGGCGGCGCCCCTTGATTCCCATCGTGGCGATCAGCTCGGGCCGGCTCAGGAGGTAGCGGATCCGGAACGCCGCCCCCTCCGGCGTGTTCACCAGGAACCCGGTGTGGTTGTCGAACACCTGCAGGGTGATCCCGCCCGCCTCGCCGCCGATGACCGGGCGCCCCTTCCAGAGCGCCTCGGTGACGGTCAGGCCGAACCCTTCGCGCAGCGACTTCTGGACCACGATGGTCGCAAGCCGTTGCAGCGCGTTGATCGTGGTGTGCGCGTCGGGCGGCAGGAGCAGCACCTTGATGTCGGGGTCGTCGGCCGCTTCGGCGCGCACCTCCGCGAGGACCTCCTCCCCCTCGGGATCGTCGCTGGCCGACCCGCCGGCGAGGACCAGCTGGATCGGCACGTGCGGCCGCACCATCCGGAAAGCGCGGATGACGCCGACCGGATCCTTGAAGCGATCGAAGCGCGACACCTGCAGGATCACCGGGCGGGACGGATCGAGCCCGAACGGCGCGGTGGCGCGCGCCGCCTCGTCGGGATCGAGCGGGCGGTTCTTCTGGCTCAGCGGATCGATGCTCGGCGGCACGAGGTACTGCGGG
>DATKFL010000449.1:0-15313 GCA_035511355.1 Dongiaceae bacterium | reverse complement strand
GTCGCTGGTACAGGTCGGCCTCGGAAAATTTCCAGTGCTTGTCCGGGTCTTCCAGGCGCTGCAGGAACCGGCGCCGCTGCTCCTTCTTCGAGACGTGCAGGAAGAACTTGCGCACCACGACGCCGTTGCGGGTGAGATAGCGCTCGAAGGCGCGGATGTCCTGGAAGCGCTCCTTCCAGAGGTCGTCGGTGACCAGGGTCTCGGGGAGCTTCTGCTTCGCGAGGATCTCCGGATGCACCCGGACGACCAGGGTCTCCTCGTAGTACGAGCGGTTGAAGATCCCGATCCGGCCGCGCTCCGGCAGCCGCTTCATGCAGCGCCAGAGGTAGTCGTGGTCGAGGTCCTCGCTGGTCGGCGCCTTGAAGGCGTGCACCTCGCACCCCTGCGGGTTGACGCCGGACATCACGTGCTTGATGGCGCCGTCCTTCCCGGCGGCGTCCATCGCCTGGAAGATCAGCAGGAGCGACCAGCGGTCCTGCGCGTAGAGCATGTCCTGGAGCCGCGCCAGGACGTCGATCCCCGCGGCCAGGGCCTGCTGGCCCGCCTCCTTGTCGTCGGCGTCGTACCCGGCCATGTCCTCCGGGTCGACCGACTTCAGGCGGAAGTCATCGCCGTCGCTGACCCGGTACCGCTTCGCCAGCCGCCGCGCCTGCTTGATCAGCTTCTTCATGCGCCCCTCCACGCTTCCGCCCGCACCGTTCGTACCGCCGCATCCTAGCAGGGCTTCGCGACCCGCGGGCTTGGCACGCCGCGCCGGACTGTGACACCATACGCGCCCCTACGGCATAAGGAGAGTCCATGAAGGTTTCGGTGAAGGAAGCGGGGAAGGTCCGGGTGATCGACCTCAAAGGTCGCATCACTCTCGGCTCGGGCGATCTCGAACTGCGCAAGGCGGTCCAGGAGCAGATTGACGCCGGGAACACCAACATCATTCTCAACATGCAGGGGATCGACTACATCGATTCGGCCGGTCTCGGCGAGCTGGTGGCGTGCAAGAAGCGGGCGTCCGCCAAGGGCGGGAACGTCAAGCTGGTGATGCCGAGCGAATCGGTCTACAAGGTCCTGTCGATCGTCTCCCTGCACCTGGTCTTCGAGATCTTCGACTCCGAGGTGAAGGCCATCGGGTCGTTCTGAACCGGCCGGCCCCCCGCCGGACCCTGGTCCTCGAGACCGGTCCGGAGGAGTCGGGGCGCACCCTCCAGGCCTTCCTGCACGACAAGGCGGGGTTCACGCACGCACAGGCGCGCGGCCTGATCGACGCGGGGGCGGTGCGATGCGACACCGGCGGCCCGGCGATCAGCGCCGGCGGCTACGCCCGGCGCCTGGTTCCCGGCGAGCGCTTCACCATCACCTTCGAGCCGGAGCGGCGCTACCAGCCGCGCCCCAAGGAGCGCCCGGGTCGCGGCTACAAGGTCCTGTTCCGCGACGACGACCTGGTCGTGGTCGACAAGGCGCCCGATCTCCTGACCGTGCCGACGTCGCTCCGGGACGAGGAGAGCCTGGTCGACCGGCTGCTCGATTCGGAGCGCGGCCGGGGGGTGCGGCGCGCGGCCCTGTACCCGGTGCACCGTCTCGACCGCGACACCTCGGGTCTGCTCCTGTTCGCCCGCCGCAAGCCGGCGCAGGAAGGGCTCAAGGCGCAGTTCGTCGAGCACACGATCGAACGGCGGTACCTGGCGATCGTCGAGGGGCGCGTCGTCCTCGACCAGGGGCGGTTCGAGAGCCGCCTCGTCGAGGACCCGAGGAGCCTGAAGGTCCACTCGACCCGCAAGCCCGGGGAAGGGAAGCAGGCGATCACCGAGTACCGGGTGACCGAGCGGCTACCGCGCGCCACCGTCGTCTCGGTGCGTCTCCTGACCGGGCGGAAGAACCAGATCCGGGCGCACTTCGCCGAGGCGGGGCACCCGCTCCTCGGTGACCGGCGGTACGGCCGGCCGTCGCCGGGGATCGGCCGCACCGCGCTGCATGCCATGCGGCTGACCTTCACCCACCCCGGGACCGGCCACCGGATGACCTTTCAGTCCCCCCTGCCGCCCGATTTCCGCGGGCTCCTCCGGCTCCTGCGCGGGCCGGCCGGACCGGGAACCGGTCCCGCGGGAGCCGATCCCAGCACACCCGAAGAGGCCTGATTCCCGGTCGCACGGCGGCGGTGTCTCATGTATCCTGTGCCGGACCGCCGACGAGGAATCGCATGCCCACCGCCCCGAAGTCCGTCGCCGCCGCCCGCGCCGCGAAGAACAGCCTGACGATCACCGACAACCGCACCGGCCAGGCGTACGAGGTGCCGATCACCGACGGCACGATCCGGGCGATGGACCTGCGCTCGATCAAGACCGAACCGGACGATTTCGGCCTGATGGCCTACGACCCGGCCTACACCAACACCGCGGCCTGTCGCAGCGCGATCACCGAGATCGACGGCGACCGCGGCATCCTGAACTACCGCGGCTACCCGATCGAGCAGCTGGCGGAGAAGAGCACGTACCTCGAGACCGCGTACCTGATGCTGCACGGCGAGCTGCCGTCCCGCACGCAGTACGAGGACTGGGTGCACAACATCACCCACCACACCATCCTGCACGAGAACATCAAGAAGTTCATCGACGGGTTCCGCTACGACGCGCACCCGATGGGGATGCTGATCAGCACGGTCGCGGCGATGTCGACCTTCTACAAGGAGGCGAAGGAGATCCTGAACCCGCGGCACCGGCGCGAGCAGCAGTACCGGCTGATCGCCAAGGTGCCGACGCTGGCCGCCTTCGCCTACCGGCAGAGCGTCGGGCTGCCGTTCGCCTACCCCGACAACGACCTGTCCTACTGCGGCAACTTCCTGAACATGCTCTTCAAGATGACCGAGGTGAAGTACCGGCCGAACCCGGTCATCGAGCGCGCCCTCGACGTGCTGTTCATCCTGCACGCCGACCACGAGCAGAACTGCTCCACCAGCGTGATGCGCAACGTCGGCTCGTCGCACGTCGATCCCTACTCGGCGGTCGCGGCGGCGATCGCGGCGCTGTACGGCCCGCTGCACGGCGGCGCCAACGAGATGGTGTTGCGCATGCTCGACGAGATCGGATCGGTCGCGCGCGTGCCGGAGTACATCAAGCGGGTGAAGGCGGGCGAGCTGAAGCTGATGGGCTTCGGCCACCGGGTCTACAAGAACTACGACCCGCGCGCCAAGATCATCAAGGAGATCGCCGACTCGGTGTTCGAGGTGACCGGGCGCAACCCGCTGCTCGAGATCGCGCTGGAGCTCGAGCGCATCGCGCTGCAGGACGACTACTTCGTCAGCCGGCGGCTCTACCCGAACGTCGACTTCTACTCCGGGCTCATCTACCAGAGCCTCCGGTTCCCGGTCGACATGTTCCCGGTGCTGTTCGCGATCCCGCGCACCGTGGGATGGCTGGCGCAGTGGGAGGAGATGCTGCTCGACGCCGAGCAGAAGATCGCCCGGCCACGGCAGATCTACACCGGCCGCGCGCACCGCGAGTACGTGGCGATGGAGTCGCGCCCCTGAGCGCTGCGCCCGGGAACGGCCGGGAGCGCGTCCTGCTCCTGCTCCCGACCTCGACCTACAAGGCGGCCGATTTCCTCGCGGCTGCCGCGCGTCTCGGCGTGACCGTCGTGGTCGGGTCGGAGCGCCGCCAGGCGCTCGAGGAGGTCGCCCCCGGCGGCACCCTGACCCTGCCGCTCGGCGACCCCGAAGCCGCGGCGCGCGCCATCGTCGCGGCCGGCGGCGACCGCCCGTTCGCCGCGGTGGTGCCGACCGACGACCTAACCGCCGAGATGGCGGCGCGCGCGCTGGAGCTCCTCGGCCTGCCGCACAACCCGCCGGAGGCGGCGCGCGCGGCGCGCCGCAAGGACCTGATGCGCGCCCGGCTCGCCGCGGCCGGCCTGCGGGCGCCGCAGTACCGCCTGCTCCCGGTCCGGCCGTCGCCGGGCGACGCCGCGCTCGCGGCCTGGGCCGAAGGGGTCACCTATCCGGTCGTGGTGAAGCCGACCTTCCTCGCCGCCAGCCGCGGGGTGATCCGCGCCGACTACCCGGCGCAGCTGATCGCCGCGGTGCGACGGGTCGAGGCGATCCTCGAGCGTCCCGACGCGATCGAGCGCGGCGACGTCGAGGCCCGCGCCTCCCTCCTGGTGGAGGAGTACGTCGCCGGCGACGAGGTGGCGCTCGAGGGGATCCTGCGCCGCGGCGCGCTCAACGTCCTGGCATTGTTCGACAAGCCCGACCCGCTGGTCGGGCCGTTCTTCGAGGAGACCATCTACCTGACTCCGTCGCGGCGTCCGCCGGTGCAGCAGGCGGCGATCGCGTCGGCTGCCGCGGCTGCCGCGGCGGCCCTGGGGCTGGTCGAAGGGCCGGTGCACGCCGAGCTGCGGCTCGACGCGCGCGGGCCGGTCGTGCTCGAGATCGCGGCGCGCTCGATCGGCGGGCTGTGCGCGCGGGCGCTCAAGTTCGGCGCCGGCCTGTCGCTCGAGGAGGTAATCCTCGCGCACGCGCTCGGTCGCGAGGAGATCTTCGCGGAGCGCGAGGAGCGCGCCGCGGGCGTGATGATGCTGCCGATCCCGCGCGCCGGCATCCTGAGCGAGGTGCGCGGCGCCGCCGCGGCGCGCGCCGTCCCCGGCATCGAGGACCTGGTGCTGAGCGCCGCGGTCGGCCAGCCGGTCGAGCCGCTGCCGGAGGGGCACGCCTATCTCGGGTTCCTGTTCGCGCGCGGCGACAAGCCGCACGAGGTCGAAGCGGCGCTGCGCGACGCGCACCGGCGGCTGGAGATCGTCATCGGACTGTAGACGAGGTGCCGCCATCGCCATCCTGGTCGGCCTTGTCGTCCTCCTGGCGTTTGCCGCGGCGCTGTTCGGCTACCTGCTGCTCGCCCCGCGCGGTGCCGGCCTGGTCGCGCCGGCCCCGCGCGCGCCCTCCCCGGCGCCGCCCGCCGCCGCTCCCGACCCGGTGCCCGCGCATCCGGAGGAGCACCTGCGCATCCTCCTCGAACAGTTGCCGGCGGTCACCTGGACCGTCGACGCCGACCTGCGCTTCACCTCCTCGAGCGGCGCTGCGCTCGCGGCGCTCGGCCTCCGGCAGGGGGAGGTGGTGGGGAAGTCGCTCTTCGAGTACTTCCAGACGACCGACCGGACCTTCCCGCCGATCGCGGCGCACCTGCGGGCGCTCGAGGGGGCGACGGTCGGCTACCGGTTCGAGTGGGGCGGCCGGAGCTACCAGACCCAGGTCGAGCCGTTCCGCACCGCCGACGGCCGCGCGGTCGGCGCGATCGGCGTCGCGCACGACGTCACCGACATGCAGCGCGCCTACGACGCCCTGGCCCGGACGATGGAGCGCTACCACGACCTGGTGGACAACCTCGACGGGGTCGTCTGGGAGGCCGACCCCGCCGACCTGCGCACCACCTTCGTGAGCCAGCAGGCGGTCGCGCTGTTCGGGTACCCGATGCATCGCTGGATCGGCGAGCCGGGGTTCTGGCCCGGCCTGATCCACGAGCAGGATCGCGACCGGGTGCTCGAGGCGGTGCGCGCCGCGGCGGCCGACGGCCGACCGCAGCGGCTCGAGTACCGGGCGCGCACCGCCGACGGCCGGTGGCTGACGGTGCTGCACAACGTGCGGCGGATCGGCGGCGATCGGACCGCGCCGGCCCTGCGCGGTCTCCTGATCGACATCACCCGCGGCAAGACGCTCGAGCTCGAAGCGCTCAAGGCGCAGCACCCGGCGATCGCTCGCGCCACCGGGCCGGCGCCGCAGCCGGCCGGCGCGCGCGGTCGCATCCTGGTGCTCGATGACGAGGAGCTGATCCGCACCTTGCTCCGCGATCTCCTCGGCGTGCTCGGGTACGAGGTCGTCGCGGTCAGGGACGGTGAGGCGGCGATCGCCGCCTACGAGGAGGCGCGCGCCGCCGGGAACCGGTTCGCGCTGGTGATCCTCGACCTGACCATCCGCGGCGGGCTGGGCGGCCGCGAGGCGTTCGAGCGGATGCGCGGGCTCGACCCGTCGATCCGCGGCGTGGTGTCGAGCGGCTCCTCGAGCGACCCGGTCATGCTGCGCTGGGCCGAGCACGGCTTCGAGGGGGTGCTCCCCAAGCCGTATACCATCGACGATCTCGCGGCGCTTCTCGGCCGCCTCCTGGAGGGTTCGCCTTGAGAGTCACGACCATCGCCGCCGCCACGCTCGTCGGAGTGTCCGTCGTCGGAGCGCCGCACCCGCCGTCCGCGCGCGCCGCCGCTGCCGCGCCCCCGGGGATCGCCGAGCCGGTCGACCTCGACGCGGTACACCGGATCAAGACGGAGGCGTTCACGAAGAGCCAGGTGATGGAGACGATCGGCGCCCTCACCGATGTCGCCGGTCCGCGCCTCACCGGCTCGACCGGGCTCGACCGGGCGGGGGACTGGGCGATCGAGCGGCTCAAGACCTGGGGCGTCCCGGGCGCGCGCCGCGAGACCTGGGGGACCTTCGGCCGGCCCTGGAGCGTCACCCGCTTCAATCTCGAGCAGACCGCCCCCTGGTACGCGCGCCTCGACGCCGTGCCGCGCGCCTTCTGCCTGGGCACCGACGGTCGCGTCGAGGGGGACCTGGTGGCGGCGCCGCTGTTCACCGGGCGCGACGAGGAAGGCATCCGCTGGGATCTCGCGAAGTACGGCGCGCAGGTCGACGGCTACATCGCGCGCTGGCGCGGCAAGCTGCGCGGCCGGCTCGTCCTGATCGACCCGGCACGCGTCCCCGGCGTCGCCGCCTCGAAGGAACCGGAGCGCTACGCCGACGCCGACCTGGCCGATCTCATGAAAGCCCCCGAGCCGCGCCCGGTGGCGGCCTGGGAGTGGCCGATCGACAGCATGCCGGCCGACGAGAAGGAGCGGCGCGCCCTCTCCGCCACCCTGCCCCAGGAGGTCTGGGCGGATTTCCAGAAGCGCCGATCGGCGGTGCAGGACCGGCTGAACGCCTTCTTCAAGGAGGAGGGGGTGCTCGGCATCCTCGCCTCGGATCGGCGCGGCGACGTCGGGCTGGTGTTCGCCGAGCGCGCCGGCTCCTGGGATGCCGACAGCACGCCGGCCGCGCCGACGATCGTGCTCGCCTCCGAGGCCTACAACCGGCTGCTGCGGCTGTTCGATCGCGGCGCGGCGCCGCGCGTGGCGCTTGACCTCGCGGTGCGGCTCGGCGACAAGCCTGCGGAGCCCTGGAACCTGATCGCCGAGATCCCGGGCGGCCGGCAGCGCGATCAGGTGGTGATGCTCGGCGCGCACCTCGACTCGTGGCACGGCGCGACCGGCGCCACCGACAACGCTGCCGGCTGCGCCGTCGTGCTCGAGGCGATGCGCATCCTGAAGGCGCTGAACCTGCGTCTCGACCGGACCGTGCGCCTGGCGCTCTGGACCGGGGAGGAGCAGGGGCTCCTCGGATCGCGCGCCTACGTGCGCGCCCACTTCGCAGACCCGATCACGATGACCCTCAAGCCGGAGCACGCCGCGCTGTCGGGATATTTCAACCTCGACAACGGCAGCGGCAAGATCCGCGGCGTCTACCTGCAGGGGAACGACGCGATGCGGCCGATCTTCGAATCCTGGTTCGCGCCGTTCGCCGACCTCGGGGTCACCGCGATCACCATCCGCGACACCGGCAGCACCGATCACAAGCCGTTCGACGCGGTCGGCCTGCCGGGATTCCAGTTCATCCAGGATCCGCTCGACTACACCGACCGCACGCATCACTCCGATCTCGACGGCGTCGACTCGATCCGCGCCGGCGACCTGATGCAGGCGGCGGCGGTGATGGCGGCGACCGTCTACGACGCCGCCAACCGGGCCGGGATGCTGCCGCGCGAGCCGCTCCCGCCGCCGCTGCCGCCGAAGAAGAAGGGGTGAGACGCCGGCGTCAGGGGGCGCCGCCGGGCCTCGCGTTGCCAGGTGCCGCGCTGTCGGGCTGCGCGTCACCGGCGATGACGAACGGCGTCGTGTAGGGCGTCGCGCGCTCGAGACCGCGGCGCACCTCGATCTCGTACAGGTAGCGCCCCGGCTCGAGACCGCCGGTGGCGATCTCGTCGGCGCGCGGGACACAGCCGCCCGCGGCCGGCGACCCGACCGCGTCGTCGAACCGCAGCATCGAGGTCTCGTCGCGCAGCACGCGCGCGGTCGCCTCCGCCGGCCCGCCGGGCGCGCCGCAGATCCACGACTCGAATCGCAACCGGGTGCCGCGCGGCAGGACGATCGAAGCGGAGGGCGCCGGCCCGGCGTCGCTGGTGGCCGGCAGGTCGCGCGCCTCCGAACGCCGGTCCAGGATCGGCAGCGGCGAGACCAGCCGCGGCGTCCGCGCCAGGAGCAGCACCGGCCCGGCCACCCCGCCCTTTGCGGGATCCGGGAGATCGAGGATCGCCTCGCCGCCGCCGAACCGGTTCGCCACCCGGTCGCGCATGAAGGCGCTCAGACGGTAGCGGCCGGGAGCGAGACCGGTGAACGGATGCTCGTAGACCACCATCGTGTCGGGCGCGCCGCCGGCGCCGGTGGTCGCGACCGAGGTGGCCAGCATCTCCCAGACCGCGTTGCTGTCGAGCCGTTGCAGGCGCGCGCCGACCTCCCAACCTCCCGTGCGCCGCGCCGCCCCCTGCGGCTCGAGCGCCATGACGCGCGCATCGGCCGCCACCGTGGCGACCAGGTCCCAGCGCGACGTTCCGGCGCGCGCCGGCCGGATCGCCACACCGACGCCGAGATCGGTCGCCGCGCCCGGGTCCTCGAGGACCGCCGAGGCCTGGCGCAGGAAGCGATCCTCGACCGACAGCGGCCGGACGCGGTAGAGCGCGCGCTGCTTCACGCCGCGCGCCGTCACGCTGACGCTGGCGACCGAACCCGACGGTTCGTCGATCGGCTTGAGCCCCAGGACGTAGCGGCAGCGGCAGCCGGTGGTCGCCGCCTCGACGACCCGGTCGAGATCGAGCGGCCCGCGGTTGTAGGAGCCTCCGGTCGACTCCGCCAGGGTCGCTGCGAACCCGATCTCCTGCGCCTGCATGGTGCCCCCGGGCAGATCCGGGGCGACCACCAGCGGGTGGATGGTGGCGTGTGCCGCGGTCGCTTCGGCGCCGATCTGCTCCACCCGCTCGTACTGGGTGCGTCGGTCTCTTTGCAGGTAGATGGCTCCCGTCTCCATCATTTCGTTCTGGTGGAAAAAGAGGACGGTCTTCGGGCCGGGCCGGGTGCCGAGATGGGTCATGAAGAGCTGCAAGGCTTCCACGGAGCGCCGGCCGTGGTCGTATTCGGTCTTCGCGTGCGTCGGACAGGTGGTGGGATCCCTGTGCAGGCATTCGTCGACCCGCTCCGGGAGTTGCAGGGCGAAGAGATCGGTGTAGAGGATGTTGTCGGCCGCGTCGTCGAGCGCGCGCAGCAGCCGCGCTTCGTCGGTCGACGGTTCGGCCAGGGTCAGGAGACCGCGGCTGGTCACATATCCGGCGATCATCACGCGGTCGCCCGGGACACGAATCGATCGGACCCAATGGCGCGCCGCCTCGACGGCGAGGAGCCTCCCGTCGGGGCGGATCTGGCCGAAGTCGAAATAGATCACCACGAGCGGTCGTTCGGCCGGAGGGGGAGCGGGCTCCTCCGTGGCGGGCGCCGGGGTCGGGGTGGCTTGCGTCGCCGTCGCGATCGCCGCGGACGGCTCCGGGGCGCAGGCGCAGAATTCGTCCGCGGTCACCACCGGCCAGAGCCGACCGTTACGGCGCACCACGAAGTCGGCGGCGGTCAGCCCGCGCATCGGGTTCCCCGATCGATCGCGCACCTCGATGTCGAGGAGGTAGAGCGCGACGCCGGTCTTCTCGATGAGCCCGGGGGCGGCCGGCGCTGGGGGCGCTTGAGGCGCGGGGGACGCTTGCGGTGCCTGGGGCGATTGTTGTGCCGCGGGCGGCGGGCCAGCCGCGAGTCCCCCCGCCGCGATGGCGACGGCGCCCAGCGCCTGGAGCCGCCGTCTCACCAGCCGCGCTCGTTCAGGGACGTGCGTCGAATCGGGCGAATCTCGGCCTCCAGGTCACCGGAACTCCACGACCAGAAAACGCGCCGGTGCTGCGCCGGTATTCCGGACGGTCAACGGCGACTTCGCCAGGCTGGTGGCTGCGTCGCCTTCATGGAGCGGCATCTCTCCCTCGCCGACCGGCGCCCCCGGCACGTGCAGCTCGATGAGCGCCTTCGCCTCGGCGCCGGCCAAAGCCACGATCAGCGGCGGGATCGCGGCCCCCTTGAAGACCTGCTCCTTCCCGGGGGCGAGGGTCAGGAGGCTCACGCGGGTCTGATCGGTCTCCATCTGCGGGGACAGGAGGGCGTCGCGCGGGGTGGCGGAGCTCTTCGGACAGTCGCCGGAGGGGCCCGGCAGGACGCTCGCGCAGCGGTTCCGCGCGCCGGTCTGCGGGCGCAGCAGATCGATGGTCACCGCCCGGAACGTGGCCGCGCCGTCGTTGCGGAGCGTGTGCGTCAGGCCCGCCGGGACGTAGGCGAGCACCCCTTCGCGCATCGGCCGCGGCGTGACCGCGCCGTCGGTCGCGAGGCTCGCGAGCGTGCCGTCGACCAGCGCCACCGCGAGGTGCGGATCGACGTGCGTGTGCGGCGGGGTCGCGGCCCCCGGTTCGAGGACGAGACGGGCGACGCGCGCCACGTCGGTCTTCAGGACTTCCGGAGAGGCGGCGCTCGACGGGGGCGCATCGGCCGCGAGCGCAAACGTCGCGGTGAGCGCGCCCATGAGCGGGAGGAGCGCGAGGAGCGGGAAAAGTCGCCTGCGCGACGTCATGCGGCGGATTTCTTCAACCAGTAGGCGACGCCGCCGTGGCCGGAGCAGGCTCCCTGGCCCGCGCTCTTCGTGAAGGTGCCGTCCTGACATCGGCCGGTCGCCTTCTTCGGCGGCTTGCCGAACCAGGCCTGCACGCCGCCATGTCCCGAGCAGGCCCCCTTCTTCTGGTCCGCGGACGACCAGCTGCCGTCCTGGCAGCGGCCGGTGGCGTCGTGCGGGACTTCGCCGGGTTTCGGGATGTCGCCGCCGATCGCATGGCCGGAGGCGGGCGCTCCGACGGCTGCCTGCGGTGCCGGCGGGGCGCCAATGACGCACGCAATAAACAGGAACGCGATGCCGATCGGCCGCAATGCCATGCCCCCTCCCTCAGAGTCGCGGGTCCACCGGCTCGCTTTCGAGCGCGAGCACGCCGAACACGCATTCGTGGACGCGATGCAGCGGTTCGCCTTCGGTGAACCGGTGGAGCGCCTCCACGCCGAGCGCGAACTCGCGAAGCGCGAGTGATCGTTTCGCCGAAAGCCCGCGTTCACGCAGGCGGTCCATCTGCTCAGGGAGCGTGTACTCCGGTCCGTAGATGATGCGCAAGTACTCCCGCCCCCGGCACTTCAGCGCCGGTTGGGTCAGGCCGCGCCGCCCTCGGGTGATCCACTCGAGCGGCTTGACCACCATGCCCTCACCGCCGCGGCCGGTGAGCTCCAGCCACCAGTCGATTCCCTCGGTTTCGCTCACGGGATCGGTGACGTCGATGACCCGAAATGGCGTGGGCCGGAGCAGGCCATCGTCGGCCCGGCACAGGTCGGCAAGCGCTTCCATATGCCAGACGTGGGTCTGATCGGTATGGGTGCGACGCTCGGTCGCGAGAAGGTGGAACGGGGCGATCTTCAAGTCATCCACCGACGCGACCTTCCAGCAGTAGCGCCGGTAGGCCTCGATGTAGCGACCGATGCACTCCTGCCGGGCTTCGAAGCGGCGCGCCAGGGTCGCGCTGCCATCTCCCCGCGGCGCCGTCTCGTTCAGTGCGGCGACGGCGGCTTCGAGAGAAATGGTGGCCGCGGCGCCGGTCGGCGCGTACTGGCTGCGCAGCAGTTCCTGAGCCTTGGCTGACCACGGCATGATTTCGGCGTCGAGGCAGATCCAGTCGGTCTCGAAGCGCGCCCAGAGCCCGGCGCGGTCCATCGCTCCCCGGAGACGTTCGAGGACTTCCTGGTGCTGGCGGGCGTCCGGGAAGAACGGCCGGCCGGTCCGGGTGTAGATCGCACCGGTCTCGCCGCCCGCGACCCCGAACCGTCGTCGGGCCACGCCTGCGTCGCGGCACAGCACGATGACCGCTCGCGAGCCCATGTGTTTCTCCTGACAGACCACCTTCGGCACTCCCTGATGCCGGAAATAGGCGAAGGTCTCCCGTGGGTGCTCCAGGTACTCGCCCTCCTTGCAGGTCTCGGAGGGCGCCATGGTGGGCGGCAGGTAGAGGAGCCAGTGGGGATCGGTCGCGAACCGGCTCATGACCTCGAGCGCCGCGACGGCGTTCTCCTCACGGATCGTGACGTTGTGGTGCAGCCTCGTGCTGACCACCCGCTTGCCGAGCACGTCGTCGATGTCGAGCAGGTCGTTGTATGGCCGCTCGGCCGGCTCCGGCGCCTCCGCGCCCGGCGCGTGCAGCGGGCGCACCGGCTCGTAGTACTGCTGGCGCGCCGCGACCTGAACCAGCTCTTTCTCGGGATAGCGCAAGGCCGTCAACCGCCCCCCGAAGACGCACCCGGTGTCGATGCAGATGGTCCGGTTCGTCCAGACCGGTTCGGGGACCGGCGTGTGTCCGTAGACCACCATCGCCTGCCCGCGGTAGTCCCCGGCCCAGTTGTAGCGAACCGGCAGCCCGAACTCGTCGGTCTCTCCGGTCGTCTCGCCGTAGAGGGCGAACTCCCGCACTTTGGCGGAGGCCCGGCCCTGCAGGTCCTCCTTCATCCCCGCGTGGGCGACGACCAGCCGGCCGTCGTCCAGCACGAAGTGACTAATCAGCCCCTCGAGGAAAGGGATGACCGACGGCGCGAATTCGGGGGGCTCGTTGGCCATTTGAGTCAGAGTTTCGGCCAGGCCGTGGGTGATCCGGACGTCCTTCCCCTGCAGCTTGCGCATGAACTTCAAGTCATGGTTGCCGGGCACGCAGAGCGCGGAGCCTTCGCCGACCATCGACATCACCAGGCGGAGGACCGTGGGCGACTTGGGGCCGCGGTCGACCAGGTCGCCGAGGAAAATGGCCTTGCGCCCACCCGGATGACGCGCCCGGGGATTCTCCGGCGTCCCGTCGACGTCGTAGCCGAGCATGACCAGGAGGTCGGCCAGCTCATCGAAGCAGCCATGCACGTCTCCGATGATGTCGAATGGTCCGTGCTCGCCACGGCGGTCGTTCCAGAGCGGCTGGCGCTCGATGCCGACCGCCTCGACCTCTTCCGGGCTGGTGAGGATCGTGATGTTGCGGAAGCCTTCCCGCTTCAGCCCCCGCAGGGAACGTCGCAGGACCTGGCTCTGCTGGCGGACGACATGCGCGCCGAAGTTTCGATCCGGCCGGTTTTCGTTCCGTTCCTGGCAGAGCTTGGTCGGGAGGTTGAAGACGATCGCCACCGGCAGCACGTGATACTGCCGGGCGAGCCCGACGAGGTGCTTGCGGTCCTCGGGTCGGACGCTGGTCGCGTCGACCACCGTGAGTCGGCGATCGGCGAGGCGCTTCCCCGCGATGAAGTGCAGGACCTCGAAGGCAGGCCGGGTCGCCGCCTGGTCGTTCTCGTCGTCCGCAACCAGCCCGCGGCAGTAGTCGGACGAAAGGACCTCGGTCGGCTTGAAGTGCCGGCGCGCGAACGTCGATTTGCCGCTCCCCGAGGGACCGATCAGAACGACCAGTGCGAGATGGGGGATGGTGACCTTCATCGGCTGAAGATCCCCATCTGCGTCGGTGGCCCGACCTCCGGGTCCTCGGCGCCCACCGGGAGAAAGCGCACTCCATACCCGAATCGCCCGGCCGCGGCGGTCGCCCAGGTCCGGAACTGCTCCCGCGTCCATTCGAACCGGTGGTCCCGATGCCGGAAGCGCCCTGCAGGGAGCGATTCGAAGCGGACGTTGTACTCGGCGTTCGGCGTCGTGAGCACCGCATGGCCGGGTCGCGCGAATTCGAACACGACCCTCTCGAAGGCCGGCAGACGGGAGGGATCGAGGTGCTCGATCACCTCGATGGCGCACAGGGCGTCGTATCCCGCCAGGCGCTTGTCGCGATAGGTGAGCGCGCCCTGGAACAGATCGATCCGCTCGCGCTGCATCGCCGGCATCCGCTCGAGGTCGAGGCGCTCCCTGGCGATCTCCAGCGCCCGGTGCGAGACGTCCATGCCGACCACGCGGGAAAAGTCACGCTCCTTGAACAGGGTCTGCAGGAGCCGCCCCTCGCCGCAACCGACGTCGAGCACGCGCCGCGCACCGACACCCTTCAGCGCGGCGACGACGGCGCCGATCCGCTGCTCGTTGAGGCTGATCCTCCGTTCGAGCCCCTCCTCTTCGCTGGTCTTTTCCGCCTCGGTGGTCTCCGGGTCGGGGTCGTCGTCCGCGACGAGCCGCTCCAGCGCCTCGCGCACCAGCCGGCGCTGATGTTTGAGGTAGCGATCGACGATCTGCTCCCGCTCGGGGTGGGATTGCAGCCAGCCCTCACCCCGGGCGAGGAGCTTCTCGAGCTCGTCGTCCCCGACCCAGTAATGCTTGTCGTTGTCGAGAACCGGAAGGAGGACGTACAGATGCGTGAGCAGCTCCCTGAGCCGGCAGTTCCCGGTCAGGTGGACGGTGTAGTACGGGCTCTCGCCCCATTCGGGGAAGGCGTCATCGAGCGGCAGTCGACGCGCTGTGACCGAGTAGCCCAGCGGCTCGAAGAGCCTGCGGAGGAACGGCTCGCCGCCGCGGCACGGGAGCACCGGGATTCCGGCCTCGAGCGGGATCGCGGTGTCGGCCAGTTCGGCGCGCTCCTTGGTGACGCCCTTGAGGGCCGAGCCGAGGATCCGCGCGATGGCGACGCTCAGGAACGAGGAGGCGACGTACGGGCGATCGTTGACGTACTGGCCCAGCGTGCTGGCTTCACCCGAAGCCCCTCGTGGGCGGCGGACGAGCCCGACGGGATCGAGATCGAGCAGGAGCGCGGCGGTGCAGCGATCTTCGCTCGCCTCGGGATAGAAAACGTGGGCTTGCCCGAAGGCCAGGGGAAACGACTGGCAGCGAGCCGGATTCTTGGCCAGCAGGAATCCGAGGTCGGTTGCCGGGCGGTGGGTTGTCGTGATGGTGAGCAGCATTCAGTGGTTTCCCGGCCCGCAGGCCGGCCGCCTCTCTGGATGCGATGCCTGGATGCCTACAGTCTCGCGTCGCCCGTCGCATAAGGGTCGAACCGACCCTCGAGCGGCTCGGCTCAACAGAACCAGGGCTCGGTGAGGCGCGGCGTGCGGCCCTTCTTCCCGGCCCCGGCGGAGGACATGCCCGCCGGCGAGGCGATCGCGGCCGGGAGATCCGCGGCCGCCATCG
>DATKFL010000448.1:0-2553 GCA_035511355.1 Dongiaceae bacterium | reverse complement strand
TGTCTTTTCGGATCGAGGTCGCGCCTAGCCCAGGTGGCGGTCGGCCTCTCCCCTCTCGTGCGCCCCGAGCTGGCCCTGGCGTGGCTTTTGGTCGTGGGGTGGATTGCGTGGACCCGGCGAAGACCGCCCTGGATCATCGTCACGAGCGGTGTCGTCGCGAACGGCGCGTGGCTTCTCTTCCGGGCGATTTACTACGCCGATCTCTTCCCGACGACCTTCTACCTGAAATGCCGCACCAGCCCGATCCAGGGGCTGATCTACCTGCACGACACCTTCGGTCCGTATCAGCTCTATCTCTGGCTCACGTTCGGCCTCCTCGCGCTGTACCTGGCTCGAAGCGCCGGCTGGGAGGAGCGCGCGGTCACCCGGACGCGCTTCGCACTCCTGGCGGTCGCGTTCGTCATGACCGCCTACGTCGTCGCGATCGGAGGAGACGCGCGCCACTTCCGGTACCTGGCCTTCCCCGTGCTGCTCGGAGCCTTCGCATTCGGCGGACTCGTCGAGGGACAGTACCGCGCCTGGGGATGGCGCCCGGTTCCGTACCTGCCGGCACTGGTCGGCGTCGGGCTGGCGTTGATGGCCGCCGGCGGGCATCCGCGCCAGGTGTCGGAGATTCCTCTCTACCACCTCCTTCCTCCCGGAGGTGGGCCGCCGCCCGACCTCGCCATCGTCGACGGCATCGCCGATGCGGACCTGCACCGCTTTCACGCGGAGCTGCCGCCGCTGTCGCCCTGGAGCGCCGGCGACGCGATCGAGATGCGCCCGAACTACGAGGCCTGGCGTCGCGACGGCGGCGTCGACCCGCCGCGGTCGGTCAATGCCGAGTATCTCTGCTGGTTCCACTACCGGCATTTCGACGAGTGGTCGGTACACGGATTCGGGCTGACCGACGTCGTGCTGGCCCGATCGCGCGGCGACGCGCGCCCCGACGATCGACCAGGGCACCGGATGGCGCTGCTCGATCGATCGCGCGAGGAGGCGGCGATCCTTTCCCGCGCCGGATTGCCGCCGCGCGCCGGCGTCTATCGCGCCGCGGTCGAGGCGGGTGCCGCGCCCGCGTGGGTGCGCGCCAACCTGCCGGTCATCGAGCTGCTCGAGAAGAAGATCTACGGGCCGCGCGACGCGTGGGAAAGCCTGCGTCTCGCGACGCATGTCGCGGAGCGGGTCGACCTCGACGCCGCGCCGTGCTAGCGAAGTCGTCCTAGGCCGCGCCCGCCGGCGCCGCGCCGCCCCGCGTCCGGCGCCAGACGGCGAACACCGCGAATCCTGCCAGCAGCAGCGCCATCCCGATCCCCGACTGCCGCGGGTCGTGGCGCACCAGTCCCGTCGTCATGAAGATCCCCGTGCCGATGACGACGAGCGGCGCGGTCATCCCGCCCGGCGCGCGCCAGGCGCCCGGGCCGCCCACGCCGCGCCGCCGCAGGAGCAGAAGCGCCACCGCGGTGAGCGAATAGAAGATCCAGACGCTGAAGGTGAAGAGCGCCAGAAGGTTTCGAAAGCCGGCCGCGAAGACATAGATCAAGGTCACCCCGGCGAGACAGGCGATCGATCGCGCCGGCGTGTGCCGTCGCGGCGACACGGCGCCGAGCCACGAGAAGAAATTCCCGTCGCGCGCCATGGCGTAGCCGATGCGCGACGACCCGAGCACGATGCTGTGCACCGAGCCGAACGCCGAGACCGCGACGAGCAGCGCGACGATCCGCCCGGCTCCCGTGCCGAGCCCGGCCATCACCGCGTCGGCGACCACCCGCTGCGCCGAGGCCGCCTTGCCGCCCGGGAGGAGGACCATCACCGACCACTGCACCGCGGCGTAGACCAGCACGATCGCGGCGCTCGCGGCGAGGACCGCCGGCCCGAGCACCCGCCCCGCGTCGCGCACCTCGCCGGCGATCAGGCTGATGTCGGACCAGCCGTCGTAGGTGAACAGCATCACCATCAGCGCGACGATGATCGCCGCGCCGAAGAGGCCGCCC
Source organism: Dongiaceae bacterium (assembly GCA_035511355.1). Lineage (GTDB taxonomy): Bacteria > Acidobacteriota > Polarisedimenticolia > Gp22-AA2 > Gp22-AA2 > DATKFL01. The sequence goes on along the minus strand of DATKFL010000448.1, from coordinate 580 downwards.
TCGCCTTCCGACGAGGCGGTCGCGACCGCCGCGGGCGCGGCGGCGCCGGTCGCCGGGCCGCCGCCGATCGCTCCCGCCGCAATCACCGCCGCGAGACAGATCGCCGCCAACGCCAGGAGCTTCGTCCCGCTCAGCACCCGCTGCACGCCGGCGGCGAGCGGCACGCCGGCGATGTTGAGGCCGGCGCTCGCCACGACCGCCGCCGCGGCCGCGAGCGTCTCGTGCCCCTGGACCACCGGAACCACCTCCGCGAGGTACGACCCGAACACCAGCGCGATCGCCGCGGTCGAGGCGGGATAGGTCACGACCACCGCCACCCAGCCGCCGACGAACGCCAGCGCCGGGCCGTAGACCGTGCGGTAGGTGACGTAGAAGCCGCCGGCGTGCGGCAGGCGCGAACCGCATTCGGCGTAACAGGCGGCGCCGCAGGCGGCTATCAGGCCGCCGAGGATCCAGAAGAGCGCCCCGGCAGCGGGGGTCGTGACCGCGCCGGCGACCATCGCCGGGGCGACGAAGATGCCGCTGCCGACGATCGTCCCGACGTGCAGCGCCGCGGCGTCGAGAAAGCCGAGGCTCCGGC
>DATKFL010000447.1:0-6007 GCA_035511355.1 Dongiaceae bacterium | reverse complement strand
CGGGCGGCACCTTCGCCGGCCGGACGCTGGTGGCCGAGGGTGCGCCCTCAATTCGGCCGGGGGAGAGGGTGGTGCTCTTCCTCGGACGCGCCGGGGGCGGCCCGGCGGTGCCGCTCGGCGTCGCCGGATGGAACCAGGGGCATTTCCGGGTGCGGCGCGATCCGCGCACCGGGCGCGACCTCGTCACCCAGCCGCGCGGCGGAACGATCTACGTCGACCACCAGGGACGCCCGCAGCCCCCCGACCCGCGCCTGACCGGACCGACGGTGCTCGACGACTTCCTGCGCGGCGTCGAGGCGGCGATCGCGCGCGGCCGCGCGCCGAAGCCGGCGCGATGATCCGCCGCGGCGGTTTCCCGGGCGCGATCCTCGCGGCGGCGATCGGCCTCGCGGCGTTCGTCGCCGCCGGCGCGCCGCTGGTCGCCTACATCCAGACCGATCTCGTGGACGACGGCCAGCCCGACGTCGGGCTGTACCAGGCGGGCACCTTCACGCTGCGCCTCGAGCAGGACGGATCGTTCCGGATCACCGACGGCACGGACCTGACCGCGCTCTCCGCGGCGCTGCAGCGCTGGACCGACGTGACCACCTCGGCGATCGTGGCGGTGGCCGGGACCCCGTTCGATCTGGCCAGCCCGATTGACGCCGGCAGCGGGCTCGGCACCGCCGGCAACCGGCTGGTCTTCGCGGAGACCGACAACTCGAACCACATCGGCAACGCGATCGCGGTGGCGTTCTATTCGATGGGGGCCGACGGCCACATCCTCGACTGCGACATCGTGATGAACGAGCGGCTGTACAACTTCTCCACCACCACGCCCGCGAATCCGAACATGGTCCTCGGCTCGTCGACCTACGACATCGGCGAGATCGCGACCCACGAGATCGGACACTGCCTGGGTCTGGCGCACTCGCCGGTGGCGGGGCGGTTCTCGGCCACCACCGGGCTGCAGGTGTCGGGGTTCACGTCCGGAGACTTCCTCTACCAGGCGACCCTCTACCCCTACGGCACCCGCACCATCCAGGGCCGCTCGCTGTCGGACGACGACATCGCCGGCATCTCGTTCATCTATCCGAACAGCACCCTGACCTCGACGAAGGCGACGATCAGCGGGCGGGTCCTCGACGGCGCCTCGTTCGCCTCGATCAAGGGTGCGCACGTGGTGGCGGTCTCGACGGCCGCCCCCGACATCCCGATCGTCGGTGCGGTCTCGGGTCTGCAGCCGGGCGGGCCGGGCGGCGAGTACACCCTCGTGGGACTCGCGCCGGGCAGCTACTACGTGCGTCTCGAGCCCCTGGTCGGGACCTCGAATCCGTTCACGGAGTCGAACACCCCGTTCACCGGGTTCGCGACGTCGTTTCCGTGGGAGTACTACGACGGCGCCGGCGAGTCCGGGTTCGACAATCCGACCGCGCGCACCACGATCACGCTGGGCGCGGGACAGACGGCGGCGAACGTCAACCTGTACACCAACGTCGGCGCCCCGGACCCGAACGAGCCGAACAACACGCGCGCCACGGCGAGCGCCCTGCCCTGCGAGAGCGTGCGGCAGGGATCGATCGTGCCGCTCAACGACGTCGACTACTACGTGGTGACCATCACCGACGCCACCGAAGTGACCATCGATCTCAATGCGGCGCGCAGCGGCTCGACCCTCGACGCCGTGGCCGCGGTCGTGGATTCCTCCGGCGCCGTCCTCGAGATCGCCGACAACGTCCTCTCGCTCGACCCGTTCCTCGACGTGGACCTGCTCACGCCGGGGACCTACTACATCGCGATCGCCTCGGTCGGGGACGAGGACTTCAGCGGGACCGGCGGCCAGACCGCCGGCACGTACACCCTGAACTTCTCGTGCAGCGTTCCGGAGGTGCCGGACAACCTCTGCCGGAGCCAGGTGCTGTACGCCGGAGACGGCACCGCGGGTTCGCTGATGGCGATCGCCGACGCCGACGCCAACCGGCGCTTCGACGGCCTGTCGACGATCTACCCGGTGCTCGGCACGGGACAGGGGCAGATGGTCACGCGCGCCGACGGCGGCGTGCTGGTGGCGGTGCAGGACGGCACGATCCGCGCGGTCTGGGACGACAACGGCGACTTCGTCGCCGACCGGGTAGCGAGCCAGCCGACCGGGCTCCCCGACGGCTACGCGCTCGCCGGCTTCCGCCGGCGCGGCGCCGAGGTGACCTATGCCGGCGACCTGTTCAACGGCGGCGCCATCAGGGAGTTCGTCGAGACGAGCGGGGACCTCGTCCCGGAGGCGAACCACCTGTTCACCAACGAGCCGGAATCGGTGCTCGCGCTCGCGGTCGACGAGGCCGGCACGGTCTATGCGCTCGACATCAACTACGACGGCGGCAACGCCGCCATCCTGGCGTACCGCGACACCGACGGCGATGGCGACGCCGACCTCTCGTCGATCTTCCTGACCCCGGCCTGGACCTACGGCGGCATCGCCGCGCGCGGCCCCGGCGAGGTGTTCGCCACCGATCTCGGTCTCGGCCGGATCGATCGGCTGATCGATCGCAACCTGGACGGCGTCGCCGACCAGTCGTCGCCCTACGCCAGCGGCCTGGCGCTCGACATCTTCGACGGGCTGGTGTTCGATCGGACCGACGCGCTCTACACGGTCGACGGCGGCACGCGCGTGGTCGCCCTCCCGGATGACGATCACGACGGCGTCGCCGATGCGGTGATCCCGTTCTCGCCGCTGCTCAACCAGATCGACGGGCTGGCGTTCGGCGCTTCGCCGCCGGGCGAGGTCTCGCTGCCGCGCGCCCTCCGCCCGCTCGCGGTCGAGCGGGTCGGCACCGCCCTCCGGATCACCTGGGAGGATCAGGGCGCCGCGGTCGCCGGTTACAACCTGTACGAGGGGACCCTCGGCGGCAGCCCGATCCCGGCGGCGCGCCTCTGTCACGTCGCCGGCACGTCGGACGGCGCCGGCGGCCGCTATGTCGACCTCGATCCGGCACCATCGGGCAACGTCTACTACCTCGTCAGCGCGAGCGACGCCTGCGGCGAGGGCAGCACCGGGCGCCGGAGCGACCTCGTGCCGCGTCCCGAGCCGGGCGGCGCCTGCGGCGGGCTTCCCTGAGCCTGTGCTAGGCTGTGCCCCGCCCGGGGGACGTTCCGGCGGGGGTTCGGGTGACCAAGCGGGTCGTCTGGTGCGAGCGCGTGCGCGCGCTGGTCGAAAGCGGTCCCTCACGATTCACGCAACGCGCGAGCCTCGAGGCGCGCGCCGCCGACGGTCTCGACGCCCTGCCCGGCCTCGCGGCGTCCGAACCGACCGACCTCGTCGTCCTCGACGCCGCCTCCCTCGGATCGCCTGAAGAAGTCTGCCGCCGCCTGCGCGGCGACGCGCGCACCGCCGCCATCCCGATCCTGGTGCTCGGCCCGGAGCCGGGCGCCTCCGACGCCCTCAGCCGGGCCGGCTGCAACGAGGTGATCCCGGCGGGCGTCGACGCGCGCCTCATCCAGGAGAAAATCGCCGGCGCCCTTGGTCTCCGCCTGCGGCGGCATCCGCGCTTCCCGGTGGTGCTGCCGGTGGCGCGCGGGCGGATCTTCCACGAGTTCCTCGGCTACACCAATTCGCTCAGCGAGTCGGGGATGGGGTTCGACACCATCGTGCGGATCAAGGGCGGCGACGAGATCAACCTCAAGATCTATCGCAGCTCCGAGGAGAAGCCGATCCAGGCTCCCGGGCGGGTCTGCGGCGTGCGCGCCAACATCGACACCGGCGTCGGCTATTCGGTCGGCGTCGAGTTCACCCGCATCCCCTCCGACGATCGCCGCCGCCTCATGGACCTCTTCCCGGCCGACGGCTGCGTCACCTGGGGCGGCGACGAGCCCGAGACCGAGCGCTCCGGTCAGGCGGGGGAGTAGCCCCTCGGAGTCCCCGATGCCGCGCAGGACGAATCCCGCCGACGCCGCTCTCAAGGTGCTGCGCACGTGCGGTCTCGCCTACCCGAAGGCGCACACCAAGAGTCCGTGGCCGGGGCACCTCGACCTGGCGGTGAACGACAAGACGTTCGCCTATCTCAGCATCGAGGGAGAGCCGTTCAGCATCTCGTGCAAGCTGCCTCAGACCAGTGCCGCGGCGCTGATGCTGCCGTTCGCCGAGCCGACCGCGTACGGGCTGGGGAAGAGCGGCTGGGTCACGGCCCGGTTTCCCGCCGGGAAGAAGCCGCCGCTCGACCTGCTGCGCGCCTGGATCGACGAGAGCTATCGCGCGCAGGCGCCGAAGAAGCTGGTCGCGCTGCTGCCGACGAACCGGAGGGGAGTGACCCGGTAGCCCCGCGCGCCCCGCAGCGGCATCAGAATCCCAGCCGGTCGAGCGCCATCCAGCCATTGCGGACCGCGTGGATGGCGAACCACTTGAGCGGCCCCGCCAGGAGCCACGGGAAGCGGCGGTCGACGAGGAAGCGCGCCGCCTCGGGAGGCGGCTCGCCGGAATAGAGCGCCGCGATCACATCGGCCGCCAGGTGGCTGAGCGCGACGCCGTGGCCGGTGTAGCCGACGCTGTAGTAGATGTTGCGGTGCGGGCCGGTGGCGCCGATCGACGGCAGGAAATCGCGCGCGAACCCGATCGGCCCGGTCCAGCGGTGGGTTACTGGAACTCCCGCGAGCACGGGGAAGATCCGCACCAGCGCCGCGGCGAGCCGGCGGAAGTCGACGGGGCCGTCGTGGTAGTCGATGCCGTCGCCCGCGACGTAGGCGCCGCCTCCGCCGCCGATCAGCACCCGGTCGTCGGGTGTCAGCCGCAGGAAATGATAGACCCGGCCCTCCTCCCAGGCCGCCTGGCGGCCCGGCCAGGCGAGGGCGGCGCGGAGCGCGGGGTCGAGCGGCGCGGTGGCGACGCACGCGACGTGCACCGGAGCGACGCGGTTCCTGAAGAAGCCGAGGCGTGGCGCCCAGGCGTTCGCGGCGAGGATCATCGCCGGAGCGGTGAGCCGGCCGCGTGGCGTCGTCAGGCGGATCGGGTTCCCGGCATCGATCGCCGTGACCGGCGTGTTCTCGTGGATGGTCACGCCGGCCGCGGTCACCGCCTCGCGAAGCGCCGCCACGAGGCGGCCCGGCTCGACCAGCACGACACCCTGCGGCACGTGGAAGGCGCTCCGGTAGAGCGGCGAGGCGATCGCGCGCCGGGTCGCGGCGGTGTCGAGCACTTCGGCGTCGACGCCGAGACGTCGATAGACCGGCAGCAGCTCGTGCTGCGCCCGCTGGTGGCGGGCGGTGCGGGCCAGCGACAGGGAGCCGGTCTCCTCGACCGCGTCCGGGATGCCGAGACGGCGCGCGGTCGAGGCCACCCGCCGCGGCCCCTCGGCCAGCCACGCGACGGCGGCGCGTGCCCGTTCGGTTCCGAGCAACCCCTCGAGCCCGTCGAGATCGAAGGTCGCGCCGGGGACCGCCATGCCGGCGTTCCGGCCGCTGGCGCCGTCGCCGCACACGCCGGCTTCGAGCAGCACGATCCGACGCGACGGATGCCGCGCGCGGATCGCGAGGGCGGCCAGGAGGCCGGTGTAGCCGCCGCCGACGATCGAGAGATCGGCGCCCTGTTCCCCGTCGAGCGGTGGGTGGGGATCGCCGGCGGGCCGCGCCCAGAGGAGCGCGTCCACTAGATTGGGGGATAGATCCGGTCGGCGGTGCCGGAGAGGATCGCCGCCTGGGTCGCGGCATCGAGCGGCAGGGCGCGGAACGCCTCGACGTTGCCGCGCACTCCCGGCACGCCCGGACCCGGCCAGTCGGTCCCGAACATCGTCTTCGACGCGACCTCGGCGAGGCGCGGGAAGTAGTCGAGGAGTCCCTTCGGTGGGATGCCCGAGATGTCCATGAAGACGTTCGGGTGCCGGCGCAGGAGGAACATCGCGGTGTCCATCCAGAGCGGCCGGCCGCCGTGCGCCATCACCAGCGTCAGGTTCGGGAAATCGACCGCGACGACGTCGAGGTCCATCGGGTCACCGTACTTGTTGCGCGCCATCGGAAAGATCGACGTCCCGGTGTGCACCAGGAT
>DATKFL010000446.1:0-4091 GCA_035511355.1 Dongiaceae bacterium | reverse complement strand
GCCCGGACGCGGATGCGCACCACCGACTTCGCGACGCGCTGCATCACCTCCTGGACCTCTTCCGGGCTGAAGGTGCCGGGGTCGCGGGTGAAGCGGGGCGATTGCCGCCCGGGCTCGAGCGCGGGAAGGGGCTTGCCGTCGGCGCGGCAGAACTTGCTGCCCGCGCGATTCTCGGCGCCGCAGACGGGGCAGAAGACCTTTGCCGGCGCCGCCGGAGTGGCAGGCTCCGGCGCGGTCGCGCCAGCCGCCGGCGCCGCGGCCGGCGGATCGGCGGCGGCGCGCACGAGGATCATGGTCGCGGCGGCCGCGACCATGATCGCGCAAAGAGAGGCAGCCCACCGCCCGAGTTGCCTCGGCCGGCGGCCCGCAAGAACCTTCATCGTGACCCCGAAGCGGGAGCCTTGAAACGAGAACCCCGGGGGATATTATTCCGTCCCGGCGACCCGGCGCAATGGATTTTCCTGCGACGCGGGAAGGGGCGGCTTCCGCGGTATCATGAGGGTCCTGACATCCTGCCGGGAGAGGTCGAACGCATGAGCCAGATCGAAGTCGAGTACGAAGGGGACCTGCACTGCCGCCTGCACCATGGCCCCAGCGGGGCCGAGGTCCTGACCGACGCGCCGCCCGACAACCAGGGAAAAGGGGAGAGCTTCTCGCCGAGCGACCTGCTGGCGGCGTCGCTCGGTTCCTGCGTCATGACGGTGATGGGGATCTTCGCGCGGCGCAAGGAGATCGACCTGCGCGGCAGCCGCGTGCGCGTCAACAAGGTGATGGTCGCCGATCCGCTGCGCCGGGTCGGACGGCTCGAGGTCGCCATCGATCTGCCCGCCAGCGTCGACCCGACCTACCGGCAGGCGCTCGAGAATGCGGCGCACACCTGCCCGGTCGAGCGCTCCCTGCACCCCGACATCAAGGTCGACGTCACCTTCCGGTACGGCAACGAGTAACTAGGGACAGACCGGGGAGGGGCGCGGCACGCCGTTCGAGCCGGCTCCGAGGGGCCCGGGGCCGCAGACGTTCCGCGCGCGCGCCAGGTAGTAGTACCCATCGCCGGGCGACGGCAGGTCCGGGTCGCTCCAGGCCGGGCTGGCGAGAGCCGACGCCACGCAGGCGGCGCCACCGGTGTTGCCGTCGGCGCGCATCTGCAGTATCCCGCCGCGCACCAGGTCCGACGTCCACGACGCCGGGGAGCCGGCCGGCATCGTCCAGTTGACGGTCGCCGTCGCCGCACCGGCCACTCCCACGCCGGTCGCCTCGCCGCCCGGCGGATCGACCGTCGAGACGTCGTACGGCGCGCAATCCGAAGCGTTGGCGCGGCCGTCGCCGTCGATGTCGCTGTCGCAGGCGTCGCCGAAGGCGTCGCCGTCGATGTTCTCCTGCACCGGGTTCGCCGTGGAGGGGCAGTTGTCGGCGGTGTTCGGCACGCCGTCGAGATCGGTGTCCGGAAGCGTCATGCCGTTGAGCGTCTTGAGAATGAAGCTGTTCGGATCGAAGGCCACTCCGAGCGGCTGGCTCGAGACCGGCGGCAGGGCGATGTCCTGCGCCGCCCCGCTGGTCTGCACCACGAACATCTCGTCGCAGCAGGTCGTGGTGACGCGGATGTCGGCCGGCATCGTGAAGGTGTTGCCGGTCTGCGCCTGCTCGATCCGGAGGTGGGTGACCCAGCCGGCCGGAGTCTCGGCCGCCTTCCAGCCGAAGCGGTAGACCGGCTCGCCGGTCTGCATGACCCAGCGATCGAAGAACGCCTGCAGGTTCATCCCCGAGGCCGCCTCCATGACGGCGCGGAAGGCGCCGGTGGTGGCGTTCGATCCGCCGTAGGTGGCGTAGTAGTTGCGCATCCCCTGGAAGAAGGCGGTGTCGCCGACCACGTGCCGCAGCATGTGAAGGACCCAGCCCCCCTTGTCGTACACCGTGTTGCCGAACAGGTCGCAGGGCGCCACCGGGTTGTAGATGGTGCCGCAGAAGGGGCGCGTGTCCATGCTCAGCATGTAGTTGCGGTAGGCGTTCGCCCCGCCGAGGTGCTCGGTCCAGAGCGCCTCGCCGTACGACGCGAAGCCTTCGTTCAACCAGATCTCCGGCCACTCGGCCGGGCCGACGGCGTCGCCCCACCACTGGTGCGCCAGTTCGTGCGCCACGATGTAGTCATAGTGGTGATCGCCGCGGATCACTCCCGCGCCGTACGAGGTCACGGTCTGGTGCTCCATCGCGCCCGGGAAGGTGAAGATCGCGTGTCCGTACTTCTCGGCCACGAACGGGTATTCGCCGAACAACCCCGAGAAGAAGGTCAGCATCGGCACGGTGACATTGAGGTCCTCGCGCGCCGCGGTTTCGTGCTCGGGATAGACCCAGTGCTGCACCGGCATCACCGGGCCGCCGGTCACCGGCGTATAGAAATCGGTCCAGGTGACGTAGTTCGAGATCGCCACCGACACCAGATAGGTGCTGATCGGGTAGACCGAGCGCCACTGCGTCGTGCGCGTCCCGTCGGCGTTGTTGATCGTGTTGATCAGGCGGCCGTTCGAGACTCCGGTCAGGGTGTTCGGCACGGTCAGGTCCATGTCGACGATCGCCTTGTCGTCGGGCCGGTCGAAGCAGGGCCACCAGGTCGGCGCGAAGATGTGCTCGCTCAGGGACGCGATGATCGGCGCGCCGATCGGTCCGTGGGTCGAGTAGACGAAGGCGTAGCCGCCGTTCGGGGCGGAAGGGGGCGAGCCGCCGTAGGTCACGGTGTAGTCGATCAGCTCGCCGGGGGCGTAGGTGCGGTCGAGCGTGACCGTCGCCTGGTTGCTGCCGCGCACGAATGCCAGCGGCGTCCCGCCGGCGGTGACGATCGAGGTGATCGCCATGACGTCGTACAGGCCGAAAGTGAGCAGGCTGATCGGCGCCGCGGCGACCCGCGCCCGGGTGCGCACCGTGCCGTCGACCCGGCGGGTCGGCGGCGGCGTCACCCGGATGGCGATGGTGTAGCGCTCGACGTCGATCGGCGAGGGGGTGACCGCCTCGACGCCGATTCCGAGCGCCTCGCCCTCGGCGGGCGGCGGCTCGGTGAGTCGCCGGACCTTTTGCCGCTCTTCCGGCGTAGGAGGTGGTTGGAGCTTCGGCGTCGGGCCGTCGTAGGCCGGCGTCGGGGGCAGATCGGCCCGGAGCGACGCGGGAACGGAGAAAAGGAGCGCCGACGCCAGCATGACGGCGAGAGAAACCGGGAATCGCGGGACGGGTCGCATGCGGCGGCCGAATAGTACGGGCAGATCGGCCCCGGAGCCAGCACTAATAAGGTGGTCGGGCGCTGCAGCGGGCCCGCAGGGCAGGGACCGGCTCGGCTATAATCGGCCCCATTCGCAGGACGGGACGACCCCCGATCGGAGCGCACCCGTGACCACCGAGACCGCCGCCGTCCCCGCCGTCGAGATCACCCTGGCGGCGATCGGCCCGGCATACCGGGAGACGCGGCGGGGCCCGTCGGCCGGGCACTCCGCGGCGATGCCCTCCATCAGGCTGCTGGCCTACTGGGCCTTCGGATCGCTGCTGGTCGGAGCCTCGGTCGCCGCCGGCATCTCGTTCACGCGCGAGGGCGCCAATCTCGGCCCGGTCTTCCTGCTCAGCATCATGTTCGCCGAAGTGGTCGGGTTCACCGCCCTGCTCGGCGTGCGCCTCGCGTTTCCGCTGTTCCAGGGGATGCCGTACGCCGTCAACCTCGGGCTGCAGATCCTGACCCTGCTCGCCGGGACGATCTTCGGCTCGGTGATGATCCTGATGTCGCATCCCTATTTCGCCCTGGCCCGCATCCGGACCGTCGCGATGATCGTCCTGGTCAACGCCGCGCTCGCGGTGGTCGTCGGCATTGCGCTGCACACCTACGACCGGATGCGCCGCCAGATCGAGGCGCAGTACCAGGCGATCCGGGAGAAGGAGGCGATGGAGCGGGAGCTGTCGATCGCGCGCGACGTGCAGCGCGAGCTCCTGCCGCGCGGGTCGCCCGTGATCGCCGGGCTGAGCCTCGCCGGCGCCTGCCGCCCCGCCATCGGCGTCGGCGGCGACTACTATGACTATCTCCAGTTCTCCGAGGACCGCGTCGGGCTCGTGATCGCCGA
>DATKFL010000445.1:0-3029 GCA_035511355.1 Dongiaceae bacterium | reverse complement strand
GATCGCGTCTCCAGCTGACCCGCGCCTTCGAAGTCATCGGCAACCACGCGCCGCGTCTCATCCTGGCGGCCGGGCCGGGGCTGTCGGCAGCCGGCGTCTACGACCTCGGCGCGCGCCTCGCCAACGTCGCCGCCACCGGGGCGGCGCTCCCGCTCCGGGTCGTTCTGCCGCTCGCGGGGCACCTCGAGGCGCGCGGCGATCGCGGCCGGCTCGATGCGCTTCTCGGCCGCACCACCGGCTACGTCGCGCTGCTCGCTCTCGGCCCGGTCGTCGCCATCCTGCTGGCCGGCGACCTGTTGCTGGTCGCCTGGACCGGGCATCCGGCGCCGGCCGGCGCCGCCACGACCGCGCGCCTCGCGGCGGCGGCGCTCACCCTCACCCTCATCGCCTCCCCCTTCCGCCTGGCGCTCCGCGCGGTCGGCAAGGTGGGGCTCGAAGCGACGGCCACCGCCGCCGCCACCGGCACGCTCGTCCTGCTCGCCTGGCCGCTTTCGGCGCGGCACGGCGCCGCCGGCGTCGCCTGCGCCGGCATCGGCGGCGCCCTCGCCGGCGGACTGGTGCTGCTCGGCGGAGTGACCCGCGCCCGGGCCGACATGGTCTCGCCGCGCGCGGCGATCGTCGCCGCCGGCCGTGGCGCCCTGGCGGCGATCCTGGCGGTGGCCGCCGGTCTCGTCCTCCTGACCCTCTTCCCGGCGCCCGCCGTGGCGACCCGCGGTGCCGCGCTCGCGCAGGCGGCTCTCGTCCTGCCGGCGGCGATGCTGGTCTTCCTGGTCGCCGCGATCCTGACCGGCGCGCTCGGCGCGCGCGAGGCGGCCCTCGTGCGCGAGGCGCTCGGACGCGAGCCGCGCGGCGGCCGCGAGGCGGCCTCGTGAAAGTTCTCCTGTCGGGGGCCTTCAACCCCGCCTTCGAGGCGTTGCCGGAGTCGCTCGCCCGCGCCCTGACCCGGCTCGGGCACCAGGTGACCCTCTTCGATCACCGCGGCTTCGTCCTGCCGGGACGGCTGCGTGTCCGCTGGACCGGGCTCGATCGCTGGGATCGACGCCGCCTCAACGCCGCCTTCGCGGCGCGCGCCCGCGCGGTCGACGCGCGTCTGATCCTGGTCAACCAGGGAATGACCATCGAGCCGGCGACGATCGCGGCGCTGCGCGCCGAGGGGCGGCGCGCGGTCAACTGGTGTTCCGATCACCCCGCCGAGTTCGAGCGCGGGCTCGAGGTCGCGGCCTCGTTCGACGCCTTCCACGTCGCGTCGTCCTGGGCGGCGAACCGGCATCGGGAGCGCGGTCACCTGCACGCTTCCTGGATGCCGTTCGGCTGCGACGACGAGCGGCATCGCCCGCTCGATCCCGGCGAGCCGCCGCTCCGATCCGCGCTGGGGCGGGTGGTCCTGGTCGGAACCCACTACCCCGAACGGCAGATCCTCCTGCGGCATCTCGCGGGACTTCCGGTCGACGTCTACGGGCCCGGCTGGGAACGGGCCGCCGGCGACCCGCAGATCGCGCCGATGATCCGCGGCGGGTCGCTCCCGCCTTCGCTCTGGCGGCGCCTGTACGGGTCGGCGACCGCCGTGCTCAACATCCACTACGGCGCCTTCGGCCCCGATGCGGTCTCGGGACATCTCGCGAGCACCCGGGTGTTCGAGATCCTCGGCTGCGGCGCCCTGCAGATCGCCAACCGCCAGGGGGACCTGGTCCGCCTGTTCCGCGAGGACGAGGAGTTTCTCGGCTTCTCGAGCGGCGAGGAGCTGCGCGCCCAGGTGGAGCGCGCCCTCGCCGATCCGGTCGAGGCGCGGCGGATCGCGGCGGCCGGGCGGGCGGCGGTTCTCGACGGTCACACCTACCTCGATCGGGCGCGCCTCCTGGTCGACGGCGGCCGCTTTGCCCTGCCGGCGCGGCCCACGCCGATCGCCGCGGAGCGCGGCGATCGGTCGCGCGGCGCCGTCGCGCACCACGCCGCCGGAGGGGCGCGATGAAGCGGGCCCGCGTGCTGCACGTCGTCGAGGCGCTCGGCCTGGGCGGTCTCGAACGGGTCGTCGCCCTCCTCGCCCGGCGCGCGTCGCCCCGCTTTGCGGTCGAGGTGCTCGCCCTCGCCCGCGGCGGTCAGGTCGCCGCGGAGATGGAGGCCGACGGCACGCCGGTGCGCCGCCTCGATCTGCACGACTACTACCCGGGCAGCGTCCTGCGCGTGGCGCGGGCCCTGGTCACGGCACGACCGGACGTGGTCCACACGCACGGACATTTCGCCGGGGCCGCCGGCCGGCTCGCGGCGCGCCTGGTCGGCCTCCGGGTGGTCGTGCATCACCTGCACACCGCCGACGACACCCTGCGCCTCCGGCACCGTCATCTCGAGCGCCTGCTGGCGGCGCTCACCCGCCGGGTCATCTGCTGCTCCGACGCGGTGGCGGAACACGCGCGGCGCGAGCTCGGCATCTCGTGGCAGCGGGTCGTCGTGGTCCGGAACGGCATCGATCCGCCGCCGCCGATCGGACGCGACGCCGCGCGGCTGGCGCTCGGCCGCCCGCCGGAGCCGGTGATCGGCTGCGTCGCCGCCCTGCAGCCGCACAAGGGGCATACGCACCTCCTCCAGGCGGTCGCCGCGCTTCCGGAGGCGCTCCGCGCCGGCAGCCTGGTGCTCGCCGGCGCGGGACCGGAGCGGGCGCGTCTCGAAGCGCAGGCCGCGGCGCTCGGTCTCGGCGGCATGGTGCGATTCCTCGGCGAACGTCCCGACGTGCGCGATCTCCTCCCCGCGTTCGACCTGATGGTCGCGCCATCGATCGGGCGCGAAGGGCTCGGGGTCGCGGTGCTCGAGGCGATGGACGCCGGCATCCCGGTGGTCGCCAGCCGCGTCGGCGGGCTGTCCGAGGTGGTGCTCGACCGCACCACCGGCACCCTCGTCCCCGAGGGGGACGTCGACGCCCTCGCCGGGGCGATGCGCTCGCTTCTGACCGACCCGGTGCGCGCGCGCGCCTTCGGCGACGCCGGACGCCGCCGGGTCGAGGACCTGTTCCGCGCCGCCGGCATGGTGCGGCGGAT
>DATKFL010000444.1:0-2056 GCA_035511355.1 Dongiaceae bacterium | reverse complement strand
GGCGGCAGCCCGTTCGCGCCCTGGCTCGCGACCCAGGGACACGAGGCGCACGTGGCCGACCCGTCGCTCGACCAGGGACGCTGGTTCGCCTGGGATCCGGGGCGCAGCGCGTTCAAGAACGGCCGCACCCTCGCCAAGCAGGCGGTCTTCCGGATCGCCGGCATCCGGACCCTCTGGGGGTTGCCGAAGAACGGTGACGGCGCGCGCCTGCAGTATCACGCCGCGGGCGGCGACCGCCTCGGGTTCCCCGACGCGCACTTCGATCGGGTCTTCTGCCTGAGCGTCATCGAGCACGTGCCGCGCGATCTCTGGGCGCCGATGATGCGCGAGATGGCGCGCGTCGTGCGTTCCGGCGGGCGGCTGGTGATGACGATGGACCTGGAAACGCCCGAGGCCGACGCGCGCCTGTACCAGAAACTGATCGATGCCTGCCCTCTGCGGCTCGCGAGCGCGCCGCAGTTCGCGGTGCCGATCGATCCCGACGAGGCGCAGCGGCGGCATCCCGGGAACTGGTACGAGACGCTCGGTCTCGTCTGGATCAAGTAGGAAGGCGCAGCGCACGGCGGGCCGCCGGCCCGCGCGGAGGACCCATGCAATCGATTCGCAACCACATCGACGGGGAGGCGCTGGACGCCGCCTCGGGGAAGACTTTCGACGTCTACAACCCCGCGACCCGCGAGGTCATCGCGCGCGCGCCCGAATCCGACGCCGCCGACGTCGACCGCGCCGTGCGCGCCGCGCGCCGGGCCTTCGACCATGACGGCTGGCCGTCGACCCCGGCGCGCGAGCGCGGGCGGATCCTCTTCAACCTGGCGGCGCACCTCCGGGCCGAGGCGCGCCGCTTCGCGGAGATCGAGACCCTCAACAACGGCAAGCCGATCGCCGAGGCCGAGGGCGACGTCAGCGACGCCGCCTTCTGTTTCGAGTACTACGGCGGGCTCGCGACCAAGATCCGCGGCGACGTCCTGACCATCCCGGACAACGCCCTGTCGCTCGTGCTGCGCGAGCCGGTCGGCGTCGCGGGGCAGATCGTCCCGTGGAACTACCCGCTCATGATGGCGGTGCAGAAGATCGCCCCGGCGATCGCCGCCGGCTGCACGGTCGTGTTGAAACCGGCCGAGCAGACGCCGCTGTCGATCGCGGCCCTCGCCGGCGCCTTCGCCGACGCCGGTCTCCCGAAGGGCGTCGTCAACATCGTGCACGGCCACGGCGAGACCGCCGGCGCTCCCCTGGTCACCCATCCGCTGGTCGACAAGCTGGCCTTCACCGGCTCGACCGAGGTCGGCAAGTTCATCATGCGCGAGGCGGCCTCGACCCTGAAGCGGGTCTCGCTCGAGCTCGGCGGCAAGTCGCCGAACATCTTCTTCGCCGACGCCGACCTCGACGCGGCGGTCGACGGCGCGCTGTTCGGCGTCTTCATCAACCAGGGCGAGGTCTGCTCGGCCGGCAGTCGCGTTCTCGTCGAGCGGCCGATTTACAAGAAGCTTCTCGACGCGATGGTCGAGCAGGCGCGCGGCATCAAGGTCGGCCCGGGGATCGATCCGGCGACGAAGATGGGACCGCTCGTGAGCGCCGCGCAGCAGGCGCGCGTCCTGAAGTACCTCGAGACCGGGCGGCGCGAGGCCAAGGTGGCGCTCGGCGGCGGCGCCCCCGAGCGGCTCCCCTCGGGGGCCGAGAAGGGGTTCTTCGTCGCGCCCACCATCTTCTACGACGTCGCCAACAGCGCCACGATCGCGCGCGAGGAGATCTTCGGGCCGGTGATGTCGGTCATCCCGTTCGACGGCGAAGAAGAGGCGCTGCGGATCGCCAACGACACGCACTACGGCCTCGCCGCCGCGGTCTGGACGCGCGACATCTTCAAGGCGCTCCGGACGGTGCGGAATCTCCGCGCCGGGATCGTCTGGGTGAACCACATGCAGCCGACGCCGGTCGAGGCGCCGTGGGGCGGGATGAAGCAGTCGGGCTTCGGTCGCGAGCTCGGCTCGTGGGGACTCGACGAGTACCTCGAGGCGAAGCAGGTCTACATCAACCTCGACGAGAAGCCGATCGGCTGGTA
>DATKFL010000443.1:0-2892 GCA_035511355.1 Dongiaceae bacterium | reverse complement strand
TTCTGGTCGGCGAGCGCGCCGACGTCCGGCCCTGGCGCGAAGGCGGCACCGGTGGCGACGCCTCGAACCCGGTGCAGCCGGAAGAGCTGCCGCACCGCCTCGAAGGGGGGACGCCGAACGTCTTCGGGATCGCCGGGCTCCGGGAGGGCCTGCGGGTGGTCGGGGCGCGCGGGGTGGACGCGATCCTGCGGCACGAGCGCCGGCTGCTGAAGCGCCTGCTCTCCTCGATGCGCCGCGCCGAGGCCTGGCGCTGGTTCGGGGCCGAGCGCGTGCTGCTCGATCGCGACGGCGAGGGGCGCGTGGGGCTGGTCGCGTTCGAGCGGCCGGGGCTTCCCCCCGCCGACCTCGCGACCCGCCTCGAGCGCGAGTTCGACCTGGCGGTGCGCGCCGGCCTGCACTGCGCGCCGTACGCGCACCGGCATCTCGGGACCTTCCCGGCGGGGGCGGCGCGCATCAGCGTCGGGCTGTCGACGACCGACGCCGACATCGACGCCGCCGCGGCGGCCCTCGACGCGATCGCCGCAACGTCCTGATCCGGCCCGGTTTCACCGGCTGGACCGCGCCTTGACAGCGCTCGGGGGCGCTCCCGTAGCATGGGGGGTCGGTTGAGAGACCCGCCATGCGACAACCCACGATCAAGATGCTGGCCCTCGGGGCGACCTTCGGCGTGCCGCACGCCAACGAGTGCCCCAACCTGACCACCTACCCCCGCAAGATCAAGCACCTGCACGACGACACCTAGCCCGGCTCCGAGCGCCGGTTCCCCGGACCGCGGGGCGACGCGCGGGGTGTCTCCGGACCGATCCGTCCCGACCCCCGCACACCACGGTCCTTCCCGGAGTCGCAGGGCACGGATCGAAGCTGAGGAGTCGACGATGATCACGGTCAAGGAAAGCACCACCCGACGCAGCACCGCCGAGGTGCGTGACGAGGCGGCCCGACAGGTCGAGGCCTGGACGGCGAAGACGCCGGCCTCGCGCCGCGCCTGGGAGAGCGCGCGAGAGAACGTCCCGGGAGGGGTGGCGAGCAACTTCCGCTTCATGGATCCCTACCCGATGTTCGCGGCGCGCGGCCAGGGGAGCCGGCTCTTCGACCTCGACGGCAACGAGTACGTCGACTTCATGCTCAACATGGGGAGCCAGTTCGTCGGGCACGCGCACCCCGCGGTCGTGCGCGCGCTCGGCGAGCAGGCGGAGCGCGGCACGCTCTTCTGCATGCCGCACCTGGGCGAGCAGGCGGTGGCGCGCCAGCTGGCGGCGCGCTTCGGGCTCAAGCAGTGGCGCTACGTCAACTCCGGGACCGAGGCCACCATGACCGCGATCCGGATCGCGCGCGGCTACACCGCCAAGAAGTACATCGTCAAGTTCGAGGGGCACTACCACGGCCACAACGACCAGACGCTGGTGACCACCAGCGCGCTCCTGCGCCAGCTCGGCCCGGCCGACCGCGGCGTGAAGGTGCCGTCGTCGCAGGGGATCCCCGAGGAGATCTACGCGCTGACGCTGATGGCGGTGTTCAACAACCTCGACTCGGTCCGGCGGCTGTTCGCGGAGCACGGCGGCGCCATCGCCGGCGTCATCGCCGAGCCGGTGATGATGGACTGCGGCTGCATCGAGCCCGAGGCCGGATTCTTCGAGGCGGTGCGCGACCTCTGCCACGAGAACGGCGCCCTGCTCATCTACGACGAGGTGAAGACCGGCTGCAAGGTGGCGCCGGGCGGCGCGACCGAGCACTACGGCGTCAAGCCCGACATCGTCTGCGTCGCCAAGGCGCTGGCCGGCGGCCTGCCGCTCGGTGCGGTCGGCGCCGACGAGGAGATCATGCAGGTGGTCGGCTCGGGGAGCGTCATCCAGGTCGGCACCTTCGCCGCCAACCCGCTGGTGCTGCACGTGGCCGACACGGTGCTGCGCGACCTTCTGACGCCGGAGGCCTACCGGCACACCTTCGCGCTCAACCGGATGCTGGCCGACGGCTATCGCGACATCGTGCGCGAGCACCGGTTGTCGGCGCAGATCAACGCCGTCGGACCGTGCGGCATGATCACCTTCACCGACCGCCCGCTGCGCTCGTATCGCGAGTTCATGACCGCCGACGAGGACCGGTTCCGCCTCTGGTGGTTCGGGATGATGAACCAGGGCGTCCTGCCGGCGCACCACTATGGCGGCGACGTCTGGACCATCTCGATCGTCCACACCGAGGAGGAGATCCGGAGAAACCTCGCCGCGTTCGACCGGATCGCGCCGCTTCTCCGGTGAGGTGAGTCCCGGTCGCGTCCCGGGTCCCTAGTGACAGAGCCCGGCCGGCGCGGCCGGGCCGACGAGCCCCGCGAGCCCGAGGCAGGGGCCGTCCACGACCCCGAATCGCAGGTAGCAGCAGAGACAGGGATCGCCGCTGCAGGCGAAGGTCGAGGCGGCGATCGCGGCCGGCGGCAGCGCCGTGGCAGTGGTCGTGGTCCCGGCGCGGTCGGTGGCGGTGAAGCTCGCGGTCAGCTGCGCCCCCGCCGGAATGCCCGACAGGATCGAGATGGCGCGATCGCGCGCGATGCAGTCGGCGAGGAAGGGAGCCCCGGGCCCGGCCGTGGCGAGATTGACGACCGCGAAGCGCCGCGTGAAACGGTCGTCGCCGGCCGGGGCGTCGCCCGAGCCGAACGGGTAGGAGGCCGTCAGGCACGCCGACGGGACCGGGGCGCCGGTGCAGGCCTCGCGCACGTCCGACTGCTGCACCTGCGTTCCGATCGCGATCGAGCCGTCGTCGAGGAGCGCGAGCGTCCCGGAGAACCCTCCGGCGCTCGCGACGTACGTCGCGCCCACCGACGCGATGTCGCTCGTCCCACCCGACGAGTCGCCGTCGGTCACGACCCCGTCCGCGCGAATCTCGGTGTAGGCGCCGCCG
>DATKFL010000442.1:0-2064 GCA_035511355.1 Dongiaceae bacterium | reverse complement strand
AACCGGATCTACGGGCTGACCAAGGGGCAGTACTCGCCCACCAGCGAATTCGGCAAGAAGACCAAGTCCAGCCCGTTCGGCACCGCCGAGCAGCCGATCAATCCGCTGCGCGTGGCGCTCGCCTCCGAGTGCACCTTCGTGGCGCGCTCGCTCGACACCGACATCCCGCACCTGACCGGCGTGCTCGAGCGCGCCGCGCGGCACCACGGCACCGCCTTCGTCGAGATCTACCAGAACTGCAACATCTTCAATGACGGCGCCTTCGACGAGTTCGCGGCGAAGGAGATGCGCGCCGAGCGGATGCTGCTGCTCGAGCACGGCAAGCCGATGCGCTTCGGGAAGAACCGCGAGCGCGGCATCCGGCTCAACGGGCTCGAGCCGGAGATCGTGACCATCGGGGAGAACGGCGTCACCGAGGCCGACATCCTGGTGCACGACGAGCGTGCCCGTGAGCAGACCCTCGCGTACCTCCTGACCAGCCTGCACTACCCCGAATTCCCGGTGCCGAGCGGCGTCTTCCACGTCGCCGAGCGACCGGCCCTCGAGGAGGTCGTCGATCGCCAGGGGATCCAGGCGACCGCGGCGATGGGGGCGGGAAGCCTCGAGCGCCTGCTGAACTCCGGAGCCACCTGGACGGTCGGCGGCTGAGACGGCCGCCCGCCCGCGCCCGCGGGCGGCGTCAGTGACGGCGCACCGGGGCCGGAAAGTAGTCGCGCGGGGAGGTGCCGCTCGGGCGCGGGCGGGTCGGGGTGCTGCTCGTATCGCAGGCGTCCCCGATCCCGTCGGCGTCGCTGTCCTCCTGCAACGGGTTGGACACCGTCGGGCAGTTGTCCCGGTTGCCGCAGACGTCGTCGTGGTCGGCGTCGTTCTCCGGATCGTCGACACAGGGATCGCAGGCATCGCCGAAGCCGTCGGTGTCGAGGTCGATCTGCAGCGCCCCGGCCATCGCCGGACAGAGATCGCACAGGTCGCCGAGACCGTCGCCGTCGAGGTCCCGCTGCAGGCGGTTGAAGGCGGCCGGACAGTTGTCGCAGAGATCACCGCTGCCGTCGAGATCGGCGTCGGCCTGATCGACGTTGGCCACCCCGGGGCAGTTGTCGACCGGGGCGCAGATCCCGTCGCCGTCGGCGTCGTCGGCCGCGTCGTACGGACAGGGATCGCAGAGGTCGCCGCGCCCGTCGGCATCGGCGTCGGCCTGGTCCTGGTCGGCGGCCGCCGGACAGACGTCGCATGCATCGCCGACGCCGTCGCCGTCGGCATCCCCCTGGGCCGGGTCGGCCGCCTGGGGACACCGATCGCACAGGTCGCCCACGCCGTCGCCGTCGAGATCCCCCTGGCGGCGGTTGAACATCCCCGGACAATTGTCGCAGGCGTCGCCGCTCTGATCGGCGTCAGCGTCGGCCTGATCGGGGTTCGGGAGGTCGCGGCAGTTGTCGACCTTCGTGCAGACCCCGTCGCCGTCCGGATCCGGCCCGGCGTCGAAGGGGCACGGGTCGCAGGCGTCGCCCGCGCCGTCACCGTCGCTGTCGGCCTGCGCCGGGTCGGCCACGTCGAGACACAGGTCGCAGACGTCCCCGACGCCGTCGCCGTCGGCGTCCCGCTGTCCCGGGTCGCTCACCGCGGGACAGTCGTCGTGCGGATCGATCACGCCGTCGGAGTCGGCGTCGCCGTTCGGGCGGTTCGCGATGTCGGCCGGCTGCTCGCCGGGAAACGGGAGCCCGCCGCCCCAGCGCGCCTGCAGCCGCGCGCGGTCGAACCGGAAGGCGCGCATGCCGACCGGATCGCCCGGCGGGAAGCGGCCGCCTCCGAGGAGCGGCGAGTCGGGGGAAATGTTGTAGTCGCCCCGCGGCGCGTCGGAGTAACCGAGATCGATCATGAAGTACTGCCCGTCGACGAGGTCCAGCCCGACCGCCGCGCCGGCGTCCTGGCCGGGCACGGTCGATCGGCGCAGCTGGGCACTCATGAGAGCGTCGTCCAGGCCGTTCGAGCAGCTCCGGCAGTCGAACACCGGGCAGCCGTCGAGATTGAGGGCCGCGACGTCGGAGACCTCGAGGCGGAAGGGGG
>DATKFL010000441.1:0-2009 GCA_035511355.1 Dongiaceae bacterium | reverse complement strand
TTCGATCTCGATCTGCTCCTGACCTGGAAGGGGGCGGTGGTGGCGTCGGCGGTGATGGCGCTGCCGCTCGTGGCCCGCACCGCGCGGGTCGCCTTCGAGGAGGTCGACCCGCGTCTCGAGGCGATGGCGCGCACGCTCGGTCTCGGCCCGCTGCGCACCTTTTCCGAGGTGACCCTGCCGCTCGCCAGCCGCGGCCTGTTCGCGGCGGCGCTGCTCGGGTTCGCGCGGGCGCTCGGGGAGTTCGGCGCCACGGTGATCGTCGCCGGGAACATTCCCGGACGGACCCAGACGCTGGCGCTCGCCATCTACAGCGATCTGCAGGCGGGGGACGACCGGCGCGCGCTGGCGCTGGTCGGCATCACGGTGGCGATCGCCTTCGCCGCGGTCTGGGCGGTCGAGCGGCTGATGCGGCCGGCGACGGGGCGGAGCTGAGCGTGCTCGATATCGATCTCACGCTGCCGCTCGATCGCTTTCCGCTGAGCATCGCCTGGAAAACCGACGAGCGGACCCTCGGGGTGTTCGGCCCGTCGGGGTCGGGGAAGACCTCGCTGCTCGAGACGATCGCCGGGCTGCGCCCGGAGGCACGCGGCCGGATCAAGGTCGGCGGGCACACCTGGCTCGACACCGATCGCGGCATCCGCCTGCCGCCGGAGAAGCGCGGCGTCGGCTACGTCCCCCAGGATGCACGCCTCTTCCCGCACCTCGATCTCGAGCGCAACGTCCTGATCGGTCGCCGCCGCGCCGCAGCCGGGCGCGGCGCGCGGATCAACCCCGAGCGGGTGCTGGCCGTGCTCGAGCTGACCGACCGCGACGATGCCGAGGTCGCGTCGTTGAGCGGCGGCGAGCGCCAGCGGGTGGCGCTGGCCCGCGCCCTGTGCGCCGGGCCGGAATTGCTCCTTCTCGACGAGCCCCTGGGCGGGCTCGACCAGCCGCTCAGGCGACGCATCCTGCCGTACCTCTTGAAGATCGATCGCGAGTTCGGGGTGCCGTCGATCCTGGTCACGCATGACGCCGCCGAGGTGCGCCTCCTGAGCCGCGAGGCGCTGGTGCTGATCGAGGGGCGCGCCGCGGCGCGCGGCCGGCCCGACGAGCTGTTCGGCGAGCGCGACGTGCTGGAGCGGCTGGGCGCCGAGGGGCACACCAACATCCTGCGCGGCCGGGTCGCCGGGATCAGCGGCGCGGTGCTGGCCGTCGACGTCGGAGCCGGGCAGACCGTCACCGCCCCCGCCGCCGGCGACCTGGCGATCGGCGACGAGGCGGCGGTCCTGGTGCGCGCCGAGGAGCTGATCATCGCGACCGCTTCTCCGCACGGCCTCTCGGCGCAGAACCTCCTGCCCGGCCATGTGCGCGCCGTCATCGAGAGCCGTGCCGGGGAGGAGGGGAGCGTCGCGGTCACCGTCGTCGTCCCCGGGACCCGCGCCCCGCTCGTCGCGGCGCTGACGACCCACGCGGCGCGCCGGCTCGGCCTCGGCCCCGGCAGCTCGATCTTCCTGGTCTGGAAAACGCACGCCTGTCGCGCGGTCCCCGCGGGGACCGCCCCTTTCACGGAGAGTCCATGAGCCGCATTCGTCGCCAGTCCGGTCGCGGGCTTCGCGCCCTGTTCGTTCTTCCACTCCTCGCCGTCTTCCTGACCTCGGCGCCGGCGCCCGCCTTCGCCTGGATCACGATGCTCGACGGCGAGAAGGGGAAGATGGAGGTCGAGTTCCGCCTGATGGCCTGGGCGATGGACGCCGGCCCCGACACCGCGCTCATCCCGGGGCTCAACTCCGCGCCGCCGCCGGCACAGAGCGAGAACATGAACGACTTCTTCGTGCGCCGCGCCCGCGTCCTCTTCCGCGGCAGCATCTCGAAGTCGCTCGAGATCGGCCTGCAGTTCGGCCAGGACAACATCGGCAGCAAGGTGCTGCGCGACGACGGCAACATGCGGTTCAAGGACGCGTACATCAATTACAAGAGGAACGACGCCGTCCAGGTCGTCGTCGGTCAGTTCAAGGTCCCGTTCCTGCGCC
>DATKFL010000440.1:0-6288 GCA_035511355.1 Dongiaceae bacterium | reverse complement strand
ACCCCAGGAATGATCAGCCGGAACCGGTCGGTCCCGAAGGCCCGTCGCAATGTGCCCCCTTCACGGCGTTGGAAGACGTAGAAACTACATGGTTTGGCCCGGCTTGCCAAGCGGTATCCGCGGGCCGGAAGCGGGCGTGCGGGACGGAGGAGAGCGCCCCTGGCGCCCCCGGAGGCTACGGCGCCGACCCGCGGTGGCGGTAGAGATACCGTGGCCAGGTGCGCCCGCTGTACCACCCGGGCTGCGCCCGGAGCGAGGCGTAACGGTCACCCATGTCCTCGACCAGCTCGTAGTGCGGATCGAGGAACGCCAGGAGCGTGTCTTCGTCGAGCCTCCGGTCGGCGATGATGAACGCCTCGCCCGCCGGCGCCAGGACGTCCTTCAAGACCTCGCGCACCAGCGGATCGCCGGAGTGGTGGTGCGCCCGGCCGCGCACCAGGTCCTCGAGCGGCACCCAGTGCACCGGCACCGGGAGCCGGATCTCTCCGGGAAGCTGGCCGACCCCCGGCATGTAGACCGGGCCGGCGAGGTGATTCACCTGCGCGACCAGGGCGTCGTAATCGCGCCAGGCGCCGCGCGGCACCAGCACTTCGCGCGGGTCGTACGCGGTCGCCGCGAACGCCAGCGCGATCGCCGCCGCCAGCCCCGCGCCGGCGCCGGCCTGCCGCGCCGGCGGCAGGTGCGCAATCCGATCCGCGGCGCGCGGGAGCGCGCTCACGCCGACGATGATGAGCCACGTGGCGGCCGGGATGTAGACGTTGTGCTCGGAGAAATCCATCGCGCCGAGCAGGCCGATGAGACCGGCACACGGCAGCGTGAAGCCCCAGACGTCGGGCGGCGCACGGCGCCGGAGGCGATCGAACAGGGCGAAGAGAGCCAGCGCCAGGGGGATCGCCCAGAACCGGCCGAAGTACCAGCCGGCATGCAGGAGGCCGCGCACGCGGAACTGCGAGTAGGCGTGCGGCACCTCCCAGGTGTAGTAGAGGAAGTTCGGCCCGAACCAGTGCGGCCCGAGGACGAAGTAGGCGAACGGCCCGAGCAGCGCGGCGAGGACCCAGTACGGCGCCGCCCGGCGCAGCCCGAGACGCCAGGTCAGGTAGAGCACGCCGCCGATCGCGAGGAGCGCCCCCTGCTGCTTGAACCAGAAGGCGGCGGCGAGAAGCGCGACGCCGAGCGCGATCCGCCCGCGCCGCTTCTCGTCCTGGAGCAGCAGAAGCCCCAGAAGCGCCGTCAGGAGCATCCAGGAATCGGGCTGTGGATAGTCGAGGTAGCAGTCGAAGGCGCGATACGCGGCGGCGTAAAGACCGGTCGCGAGCAGACCGCACCACGGCGAGCCGGTCGCGCGCCGGACGGCGAGGTGGACGAGGAAGGCGGCCCCGAGCGATCCCGCCGCCGCGACCACCCGCAAGGTCGCCGGGTTCAGGCCGAACAGGAGCGCGGCCGCGGCGTCGAGGTAGTACATCAGCGGGTTGTAGTCGAGGGCCACGAAGGCGCCGCTCGGCGCCGGATAGATTCCCTGACCGTGCAGCAACCGGTACACGGTCTCGAACACGACCCCGCGCGTGATGTCGGGCGAGGCCAGGTGGTTGCCGACCACCACGAACAGGATCGGCCACGGCAGCGCCGCGATCAGGCCGGTGAGCCGGAGGACGGCGCGGCCGCCGGGGAAGACGAAGCCGAGGCGGCGGACCGCCTCCCGCGTGCCTGCGGGATCGCCCGGCACGGCGGCTCAGTCCCCCGTCGGCGCCAGTGCGGCGTCGGCGGTGCGCGGCGGCGTCTCGACGAAGGTGACTTCCGGCGGCAGGGTCGGCGCGAACTCGCGCAGGTGCTCGCGCAGCGCCGCCTCCTCGTCCGGGGCCACGTCGTAGATCGACACCTGCCAGTTCGCGGCCACGACGTTGCGCGCCAGCTTCCAGACACCGACCCGGGTCCAGCCCGGCGGCGGCGCCACCTTGCCACGCGCGTCGGGTCGACCGAGCACCTCGTCGTACACCAGCGCCACGCGGACCGATCGCTCCGCGGCGAGGCGCGCGATCGCCGGCCCGTCGAGAGCATCGCGCATCAGGAGCCGCGCCGTCTCCAGGTTGGCCAGCCCCCAGAGATCGAGAATCTGCGCGTGGCTGTACCAGGAGACCGCGCCGATGTCGTTCACCGCGACCATGCGGCCGTCATAGTAACGCTCGAGGAAGCGCGCCATCTGCACCTGCTGCATCGCGATCTCGCGGGTGGCGCGCGGCGCGCGCGCATGCGCGACGCCGGCGCGGGCCAGAAGCGCCGCCGCCGCGAGCGCCAGCAGGCCCGCCGCCGCAGCATCGTGCCGGACGAGGCGGGCTCCGGCCCGGAACGAACGGAGGAGCTCTTCGTACTGCGCCGCGACGACGACCACCCCGAGCGCCACGAGGTACATCTCGTAACGGAAGAACCAGCCGAGGCTGGCCAGCTGCAGGTGCAGCAGCGCGCCGACGACGAAGATCGCCGCCGCATGATCCCGCGGCGCGGGGCGACGCCGCGCCGCCGCCGGCCGGCGCAGGAGCGCGAGGATCGCCAGGGCGACCAGGAGCAGCACCCCCGCCCCGCGGACCAGGAGGTTCCTCGTGAACCACTTCCCGAGGAGCGCGGCTGCCGCCGCCCCTGGTGACCCGAGGTGGCCGAGGTTCCCCTTGATCGCGACCGGGTTCGGCAGCCACATCGCGCCGTGCGCGGTCGAATACCAGCCGTAGATCACGACCGGGACCCACGCCGCGACGGCCACCGCGGCCGCCGCCGCGACCCGGCGCTGCAGGAGGAACAGCAGCACGGCGCCCGCCGCCATGAACAGCCCCTCGAACCGGAGGCCGGTCATCACCAACGCCAGGAGGCAGGCGGCGGCCACGAGTCGTCCGGTTCCGGCGCCGGCGCTGGCGGAACCCGGGCCGGCGCCGCGGTCGAGGGCGCGCACCGCCACCGCGACGAAGGCCAGGGTCGCGGCGGCGTGCATCACATGCTCCATCCCGGTGAGCCCGATCGGCCCGAGCGGGGCGAGCAGGATGACCGCCAGAAGGGCGACCGGGCGGGCCCCGCCCCGGACCCCGCACGCGTCGAGGAGCGCCGCCGCGGCGAGCACGGCAATCCCCGCCGCGAGGGCGTTCAGGAGGAGCGGCGCGAGGTCGGACGGGCCGGCGACGCGGTAGACGCCGGCAAGCAGCAGCGTCCAGAGCGGCGAGCTCGAGGCGGAGGCGAAGGCGTCGGCGCGCAACCCCCAGACGCCGTGCTGCGCGAGACTGCGCGCTACGCTCATGTGGATGTAGGGATCGTCGAGCGCGTACACCAGTCGACCGTTCACGAGGAACGACATCGCCCCCATGCCGAGCACGAGGGCGGCCGCGCCCGCCGCCAGGAGCCGGTCGCCGCGCCGTCCGGACGGCGCGCTCACGCCGCGCCGGCCCCGGGGCCGACCGGCAGCGCGCGTCTCCGGATCTCGATCCCCACCTCGGCGATCCCCTCGAGCAGGAGCGCCCGCGTGGCGCTGTCGAGACTCTCGGGGAGCACCACGCCGCGGCGCTCGATCTGACCGCGGAGGATCATGAGCGAGAAGACCGCCGCAGGGGCCGAGGTCGCGAGCGAGATGTCGCTCGCTCCCGGGACGATCCGGCTCGCCTCGACGAGATCCGGCCCGTCCACCCAGAGCCTGAGGGCCACGGCGCGCCCATCCTTCGTCCCGGTGACGTCGCAGGTCTGCATCGAGCGGCCGGAAAGGCGCCCCTCGGCGACCAGCCGTTGCACCCGCTGCGGCGAAGGCGTCGGCGGCAGCACCTTCAGGAGCAGGTCGCGCGGCCGGACGCGCGTGCCGCCGCCGAGATCGATCGGCTCCTCGCTCATCAGCCGCAGCCGCTCGACGAGGAACCGCCAGGCGTCGATGTCCGGTTCGCCGATCTTGTAGTCGCAGTAGCGCACCGGCTTGCCGAGATGGAGGGGGATGCTGACCGGCTCCTCGTGCGCGTGCAGGTAGACCTTGCCGGGGCGGCCGATCGGCGGGGGGAAGTCGTAGATCTCCTCGCCGGAGAAGATCGGCATCTTCTTCGGGCGGCCGTCCTCCCAGATCCAGGGCTCGGTGGCGCAGTCGATGGCGTAGACGCTCAGGATCCAGAGCGGCAGGTACTCCGCGCACTCGGTGAGCGCGTAGTCCTTGATGGCGATTCGATCGACCGTGTCGAACCGGTCGGCCGCCTCGCGCGCCATGAGGTTCGTGAGCCCGGGCGCGCTGCCGGCGTTGATCAGCGCGAGCCGGCCGGACGCCTCCCAGGCGGCGGCGTCCTGCATCTGCTCGTACGCCAGGCCGTCGATCTCGTACAAGGCGACCGACGACAGGTCGAGATAGTTGCGCTCCGCCCGGAGCGCGGCGCGCATCGCCTGCGGGATGAACTGCGGCGGCGCGACGTTGACCACCAGGTCGAACCCGCCGGCGCGCATCAGCGCCGCGGTCCCGTCGACGTCGGTGACGTCGGCGCGCGTCGTGCGCAGGCGCGGGCTGGCGATGCTCGCCGCGGTCTCGTCGGCGCGCGCCAGGTCGTAGTCGGCGAGGACGATCGACCCGACGTCGCCGGCGCGCGCCAGGAGGGTCGCGACCACGTTCCCCTGCGCCCCGGCGCCGAGGACGAGCACGCTCTTCCGGTCGCCGCTCATCGCATCCCGCTCATCGGCCGCCGCTCATTCCAGGATCGCCGCGACGCTCTCGGCGAACGCCGTCGTGTGGCGGTCGATGTCGGCCGCCGTGGTGCCGGGCGCCACCAGCGCCATGTTGTGGAAGGGGGTGATGAGCACGCCGCGGTTGAGCGCCGCCAGGTGCAGGTAGCGCTCGAGGAGAGGGTCGACCGAGGCGGCCGCCTCGCCGCCGTTCCGGGGCGGGGTGGCGCGGAACCAGTACTCGGCGCGGCAGCCGAGGCGGTTCACGTGCCACGGCAGGCGGCGTTCCCGGATGACTCCTTCGACACCGTCGGCCCAGCGGTCGGCGAGCGCGATCGTCCCGGCGAACACCCGCTCGGTCAGGACCTCGTCGAGCGTGGCGCGCATCGCCGCGATCGACAGGGCGTTCCCCGCGAGCGTGCCGCCGATGCCGCCGGCGTCGGACTCGTCGACCCGGATTCGCGGCGGCACGGCGGCGGCGAGCGCCGCCGACAAGCCGTACACCGCCCCCGGCACCCCGGAGGCAATCGCCTTGCCGACCGTCAGCATGTCGGGCTCGAGCCCCCAGGCGCGGGTGCAGCCGCCGGGTCCCGCCGACAGCGTGTGGGTCTCGTCGATGACGAGGAAGGTCCCGGTCTTCCGGGTCGCCTCGCGCAGGGCGGCGTGGAAACCGGGCTGCGGCAGGACGATGCCGATGTTGGTGAGCGCCGGCTCCGCGAGAACGCAGGCGACGTCTCCCGGGGCGAGCGCCGACTCGAGCGCCGCGACATCGTTGAATTCGACCACCTTGGTCGTGACCGACGGATCGACCGGCGGCCCGAGGTTGCCCGGTCGCGCCGCGACCCGCCCGTCCGCCTGAAGGGTCGCGAACGCCTCGTCGACGGTGCCGTGATAGCACCAGTTGAAGACCAGGATTTTCGGGCGGCCGGTCAGGTGGCGGGCCAGCCGGATCGCGAAGCGATTGGCGTCGGTGGCGGTGAGCGCGAACTGCCAGTACGGCAGGCCGAAGCGCCGCGCCAGCTCCTCGGCGACGGTGATCGCCTCCTCGGTCGGCAGCATGAAGGTGGCGCCGCGGGCGAGCCGCTCCGACGCCGCCCGGACGACCGCCGGCGGGGCGTGCCCGGTCATGGCGCCGGTGTCGCCGAGGCAGAGGTCGACGTAGTCGCACCCGTCGACGTCGGTGAAGCGCGGCCCGCGCCCTTCGGCGACGAAGATCGGGAACCCGCCGGCCCAGCGCACCATCCAGGGCATCGGGACGCCCGCGAGCAGCGAGCGCTGCGCCCGCTCGAACAGGGCGCGCGAGCGCGGATGCCCGGCGGCGAACCGGCGGGTCTCGGCCGCCAGCGCCGCCTCGACGCGGGCGCGCTCGATCCGCTCCGGCATCAGGATCCCTCGCGATCCGGCGAGGCGATGTCGGCGACGACGCGCCAGGCCCCGGTCCGGTCGCGCGTCCAGACGCGGGCGAACGATCCATGCTCCGGCTTCGCCGCAGCCCCGCCCGCCGAAGCGCCCGCGGCGGCGTACGCGTACCGACCATACGACCAGCCGAAGTCGCCGCTCCGGGCCACGCCGACGAAGCGGGTCTCCGCCTCGGCCAGCCGCCCCGCCCCCTCGAGAAGCGTGCGC
>DATKFL010000439.1:0-2523 GCA_035511355.1 Dongiaceae bacterium | reverse complement strand
CTCAAGGAAGCCTCGGCGGCGGCGCGCCTGAGCCATCCGTGCATCGTCGCAATCCACGACACCGGCGCCGACGACCAGGGGAAGTTCATCGTCAGCGCGTTCGCCGAGGGGCGATCGCTGCGCGCGCTCCTCGACGCGAAGGTCCGGTTCGAGGTGACCCGCGTCGTCGAGATCGGCCGGCAGATCCTCGAGGCGCTGCAGCACGCGCACGCGCAGGGCGTCCTGCACCGCAATCTCCGCCCCGAGAACGTCTTCGTGACCGACAACGA
Organism: Dongiaceae bacterium; assembly: GCA_035511355.1. GTDB lineage: Bacteria > Acidobacteriota > Polarisedimenticolia > Gp22-AA2 > Gp22-AA2 > DATKFL01. The sequence continues at coordinate 2,254 of DATKFL010000439.1, read as the reverse complement.
CCGGGTCGCGGTCGCCGACTTCGGGCTGGGCGTCCGCCTCACCGATCTTTCGGGCGAGGAGCTGTCGGCGGGGCCGCTCATCCGCTATGCGGCGCCCGAGGCCTTCGTCCGGCAGTCGGTGGACGAGCGCGCCGATCTCTATTCCCTCGGCGTCATCCTGTACGAGATGGCGGTCGGGCAGCCGCCGTTCCAGGGGAAGGACGTCGGCCACCAGCACGTGCACGCGCCGGTCACCTTCCCGGGCCAGGGGGCGCGTCCCCTGCCGGCATTTCTCCAGGCGGTCATCCTGCGCGCCCTCGAGAAGGACCGCGATCGCCGCTACTCCTCGGCCTCGGCCATGCTCGACGAGCTGCACGTGAAGGAGATCGTGCCGGGGATGGTGCTCTCGGGCCGTTACGAGATCCTGGCCGAGGTCGGGCGCGGCGGCATGGGCGCCGTGTTCCGCGCCCGCGACACCGAGATCGACGAGACCGTCGCGATCAAGTGCCTCAGCGGCGCCATCGACCCCGACACCGCCGCCCGCTTCGTGCAGGAGATCAAGGTCGCGCGCCAGGTGGTGCACCCGAACGTGCTGCGGGTCTTCACGCTCGAGCGCTGGCGCGACCAGCGCTTCATCGTGATGGAGTACATCGAGGGCGTGCCTCTGCAGCGCCACCTGCAGCGCCAGCCCGTCCCGACGCTCGCCGACCGCCTGCGCCTGGCGTTGCAGATCACTTCCGCCGCCGAGGCGGCGCACAAGGCCGGCATCATCCACCGCGACCTGAAGCCGGACAACATCCTGGTGAACGCCGCCGGCCACGCGAAGGTGCTCGACTTCGGCATCGCGCGCGCGGTCACCGGCGCGAGCACGCTGACCGCCGAGGGGACGCTGCTCGGGTCGCCGCGTTACATGTCGCCGGAGCAGATCCAGGGGACCGAGCTCGATCAGCGCACCGACGTCTACTCGCTGGGTGCGGTGCTCTACTTCCTGTTCACCGGGGTCGAGCCGTTCACCGGTCGGGACGTGCAGGAGATCCTGATGAAGCACCTCAACTCGCGCCCCCGCCCGCCGCGCGCACTCGATCCCGCGCTGCCGCAGGGCGTCTCGGACGCGATCGAGCGGGCGCTCGAGGCCGATCGGGAGCGGCGGTTCCAGACCGCCGCGGACTTGCACGCCGCGATCGCCCCGGCGCTGCGCGCGATCGCGGCCTGAGGCTGCACCGCCTCGCGGTGATCAGGGACAGACGTTGCTGATCCGCTCCGTGCCGTCGCTGGCGTGTCCCCAGCCGGACTGGCCGCACGCGTTGGTCGCCGCGACCAGGTACCAGAACGCCCGGCCGGTCGGCGGGGTCGTGCTGTCGGCGATCGACGGTCCCGTGTAGTCGGACGCGAGACAGACTTCCGAAGCGCCGCCGCCGACCGGCAGTTCGTCCACCCGGCCGCGCAGGATGTCGCGGGTCGTTCCCGATCCGACGCTGGTCCACTGCAGGGTCACCCGGTCGCCCGCCAGGGTGAGCAACGACGTGTCGGGCGGCGCCGTCGCCCCGGGATCGCCCGGCGCGCAATCGCAGGCATCCCCGGCCCCGTCGAGATCGGAGTCGCTCTGCGACGGGTTGGCGATGGTCGGGCAGTTGTCGGTGCAGGCCCCGACCCCGTCGAGATCCGGATCGGTTCCCGGCGCGGGCGGGATGTAGCGCGACCCGGTGCCGAAGATGGCGCCGTCGCCAAAGCCACCCCAGACGATCAACGACCCGCCGGTCCAGATCGCGGTGTGGTCGTAGCGCCCGGAGGGCGCGCCGGAGCCGCTGATCGGGACCCAGGTGTTGGTCGCGGGAACGTACTGCCCGCCGTTGCCGATGTAGGGGCTCCCCACGCCGACGTTTCTCAACCCGCCCCAGACCAGCATCCGGCCGCCGGCCCAGACCGCCTCGGGTTGGTCGCGTCCATCGAGAGCGCCGGTTTGGGTGATCGCCGTCCAGCCGTCTCCGACGGGGTCGTAGGAGGCGCCGGTGTCCGGGTAGTTGGTCACCGGAAAGCTGGCCTCGCCGCCCCAGACGATCATCCGCGTGCCGGTCCAGACTGCCGCGTGCTCGAAGCGGGCGGTCGGCGCGTTGGTGAGCGTGGTCGCGACCCAGCTGTTGGTCGCCGGGTTGTAGCGCCCGCCGGTGCGCAGGGAGGTGTTGCCGGTGCGGCCGCCCCAGACCACCATCACCGAGCCGGTCCAGACCGCCGACTGCCCGATCGCGGACGGCCCGTTCGTGGCGGAGAGCGGGCT
>DATKFL010000438.1:0-17850 GCA_035511355.1 Dongiaceae bacterium | reverse complement strand
TTCAAGGACACGACCGAGCCGAACGGCACCTTCGCCAAGGCGACCAAGATCACCCTGCCGTACTCGAGCGTCGACAAGTACACGGCGATCGAGCCGGTCGGGAACGACGTCGACTTCTTCAAGGTCACCCTGACCGCGGGCTCGACGTTGACCGCGGAACTGGTCGCGGGCGGCTTCGACAGCGTGATGGGGCTGTTCAACTCCGCCGGCGTGCTCGTGGCCGGGGACGACGACAGCGGCGCGGGGCTGCTCTCCAAGATCAGCTACCCGGTCGCGGCCGACGGCACCTACTACATCGGGGTCAGCGCCTTCCCCGACTTCGGCTTCACCGGGGGCGGCGAGTCGGGCGGCCGGTTCGTCATGCACGTTTCGTCGGTCAACGGCATCGTGCTGTCGATCGGCGACGACGGCTCGGTGCTGGTGCCGCTGCCGTTCGACTTCCCGTTCAACGGCACCTCGTACCCCGCGGTGTTCGTCAACGGCAACGGGAACCTGACCTTCGGAACGGGGAGCAGCGACTTCAGCGAGACCGTCGCCGAGTTCCTCTCCGGGCCGCCGCGCATCGCGCCGCTCTGGGACGATCTCAACCCCGGCGCCGGCGGGATGGTCGTCGTCTCGCAGACGGCGAGCACCTGGAAGGTCGAGTACCAGAACGTGCCGGAGTTCGGCACGACCAACAGCAACACCTTCTCCGTCACGCTGCACGCCGGCGGCGGCATCGATCTGGCGTACGGCACGACGGCGCACAACGACGGCCTGGTCGGCGTCACGCCGGGAGGCGGCGCGCCCGATCCGGGCGAGACCGATCTCTCGGCAGCCGGCGCGTTGTCGGCCACCGGAACCACGTACGAGCTGTTCGGTTCCGGTGAGCTCGATCTCGACGCCATGACCTTGCTGTTCTTCTAGGCAGGGCGTTCCACGCGGGGCGGCGGGCCGGGGAGGGAGGGCCCGCCGCCCCGTTTTTTTTCACCTGGCGTCAGCGGGACCGCGCCGGCTTCCGCGCGGCGGGAACCGCGGGCCGGGCCGCCGGCCGCGCCTGCTGCCGGAATCGCGCCGGCGGCGCGCCGAACGATCGCTTGAAGGCGCGGTTGAACGCCGCTTCCGACTCGTAGCCGACTTCGGTCGCGACGTCGGCGACGCTCCGGCTCGTGGTCTGGAGGAGCCGCGCCCCCAGTTGCAGCCGCCAGCGGGTGAGATAGGCCATCGGCGGCTGGCTCATGAAGAGACGGAAGCGCTCGGCCAGGACCGAGCGCGAGATGCCCGCCTCGCGCGCCAGATCGGCGAGGGTCCACGGGTGCGCCGGCCGGCGGTGCATCAGAGCGAGGGCGCGACCGACCTCGGGATCGCGCGCTCCGGCGAGCCACCCGGCGCGCCCTTCGGGCCACCGATCGACGTAGCGGCGCAGGGTCTCGACGAACAGCACCTCCGAGAGCTTCGCCAGCACCGCCCCGTCGCCGGGACGCGCGCCGCCGGCCTGGTCGACCGAGAACCGGATGGTGCTCTCGATCCATCGACCGGCGTCGTCGGCGCGGATGTTGACCTTGAAGATCGGCGGCAGTCCGGAGAGGACCATGCGGCTCAGGCGGGGGTCCCACACCATGTAGCCGCAGACCAGCTTGGTCAGCTCGCCGCCGCCCCCCATCCGCGCCAGCCGCAGCCCCTGCTCGATGACCCGTTGCAGCTCCTTGCCGTTGTCCTGGCGCTCGCGTGGCGCGCCGTTCTCGAGGATGTGCGCGTCGCCGTGCGGGAGGACGACCACGTCACCCGCATCGAGCGGCAGGTTCTCTCCCTCGGGCAGGCGCGCCGAGCCCCGCCCCTCGGTGACCAGGTGAAAAATGATCACGTGCCCGCCCTGGGGCGCCACGACCGGCGCCACCCGGCGCGATTCGGGCGACAGCACCCCCCACGGCGCCGAGAACTCGGCGTTGTAGAACAGCGCCCCCTCGAGCGTGACCGACTTCAGGATTTCGGAAAGGACGTCCATCGCGGCTCTCCCCCGGGCCGTGCCGCGCCCCGGCGGACGCGCGGCCAATCGCGCCGGACGGGCGGGCAAGCGAACGGGATGCTAGCGCGTCGCGGGCAAGGACGCCAGACGCGCGGGCAAGGACATCGGCGCGGCGACGCGGCAGAGTCTCCTCCGACATTCAACGAGAGGAGATCGACCGATGACCACGCTGACCGCGGTACCCGACATGGAACGGCTCAAGAACGGGTTGAGGACCACCTGGATGGCCGGCGACTACGACCGGTTCTCGCGCTTCATGGTGGGGAGCGCGCGCGATTTCTACGAGCGGCTCGACGTCGCTCCGGGGACGCGGCTGCTCGACGTCGCCTGCGGCGGCGGCCAGCTGTCGCTGATGGCGGCGCGCGACGGCGTGCAGGTCACCGGCGTCGACATCGCCCCGAACCTGGTGGCGCGCGCCGCGCTTCGGGCGAAGGCGGCGGGCCTGCCGGCCCGCTTCGAGGAGGGGGACGCGGAGGCCCTCCGGTTCGAGGACGGATCGTTCGACGCCGTGGTCAGCCTCATCGGAGCGATGTTCGCGCCGCGACCGGATCGCGTGGCGCACGAGTTCCTGCGCGTCTGCGCGCCCGGCGGCACCATCGCGATGGCCAACTGGACCTCCGAAGGATTCGTCGGCCGGATGTTCCGCGCCATCGCCGGCTTCATCGCGCCGACCGGCATGCCATCGCCGCTCCTGTGGGGGAACGAGGGGCATGTGCGCGATCGGTTCGGCTCGGGCGTGGTGGACCTGAACCTCGAGAGACGGCAGTACCTCTTCGACTACCCGTTTCCGCCGGAGGAGGTGGTCGAGTTCTTCGCACGCTACTATGGGCCGACCCACCGGGCCTTCGCGTCGCTCGACGACCTGGCGCGCGAGCGGCTGCGGCGCGAGCTGATCGATCTGTGGTCCTCGGCCAACCGGGCCGGGGACGGACTCACCATCGTGCAGGCGGAGTATCTCGAAGTCATCGGACAGAGGAGGTAGTCATGAGCCGGCTGACGGACAAGGAGATCGCGACGTTGAAGTCGGGGTTCGGGGGAGAGGTCATCACCCCTGCGGATGCGTCGTACCACGACGCCCGCACGATCTGGAACGGGATGATCGACAAGCATCCGGCGGTCATCGCGCGCTCGAAGACCAGCGCCGACGTCGCACGGGCGGTGAACTTCGCGCGCGAGCGCGGGCTCCTCCTCGCGGTGCGCGGGGGCGGGCACAACATCGGCGGGCTGGCGCTGTGCGACGGCGGCCTCGTGGTCGACCTGTCGCTCATGAAGGCGGCGACCGTCGACCCGGTGGCGCGCCTGGCCACCATCGAGGCCGGGGCCCTGCTCGCCGATCTCGACGCGGCGACGCAGGCGCACGGACTGGCGACGCCGCTCGGCATCAACTCCACGACCGGCATCGCCGGTCTGACGCTCGGCGGCGGGTTCGGCTGGCTCTCCCGCCGGCACGGCCTGACGGTCGACAACCTCGAGGCCGCGGAGGTGGTGACCGCGCGCGGCGAGGTGGTGCGCGCGAGCGCCTCGGAGAACGCCGACCTCTTCTGGGCGCTCCGTGGCGGCGGCGGAAACTTCGGCATCGTGACCCGCTTCACCTACCGGTTGCACCCGGTGGGACCGGAGGTGACCGCCGGCCTCATCGTCTACTCCGCCGCCGAGTCGCGCCAGGTGCTGCGCGGCTACCGGGAGTTCGCCGCCGGGGCGCCGGAGGACCTGACCGTCTGGGCGGTCCTGCGCGACGCGCCGCCGCTGCCGTTCCTCCCCGCCGAAACGCACGGCAAGGGGATGATCGCGCTGGCGCTCCTGTACCTCGGCGAGGCGGGGCGCGCGGGCCGGCTCATCGATCCGCTGCGCCGCTTCGGCACCCCGATCGGCGAGCACGTCGGCCCGATGCCGTACACCGCATGGCAGCAGATGTTTGATCCGCTGCTCGGCGCCGGCGCGCGCAACTACTGGAAGTCGCACAACCTCGCGTCCCTCGGCGACGGCCTGATCGACGCCGCCGTCGACGCCGCGGGGCGGCTGCCGTCGCCGGAGTGCGAGGTCTTCATCGCCGCGCTCGGCGGCGCGGCCTCGCGCCCCGCGCCGACCGCCACGGCCTACGCACACCGCGACGCGGCGTTCGTCATGAACGTGCACGGTCGCTGGCAGGCCGCGGCCGACGACGCGCGCTGCGTCGGGTGGGCGCGCGCGTTCTTCGATGCGACGGCGCCGTTCGCGCACGGCGGCGCCTACGTGAACTTCATGACCGCCGAGGAGAGCGGCCGCATTCCGGCGGCCTACGGGGTGAACTACGCGCGCCTCGCCCAGGTGAAGCGCGCCTGGGATCCGCAGAACCTGTTCTCGGTCAACCAGAACATCAGGCCGGCCGCCGCCTGAGCGACCCGGGCCGGCCGCCGCAGCACGCGGCGGCCGGTCGCGGGTCGGTGGGGGTCAGTTCCAGGTCGGGGAGGCGACGCTCGGACAGAGACAGGAACCGTTGGCGGAGTTGAGCCGCACGTACCCGGCCAGCGTTCCGGAGTAGACCCAGACGGCGCAGGAGTTCGCCGTCTGCCGCAGCACCGCCGACTGCGCCGTCCCGCAGTAGTCCGAGATGTTGAAGTCTGAGCCGGTGCCCGTCCAGGCGGCGCGCGCGTTCGTCGCCATGGCGAGGGTGTAGGTCGACTGATTGCCGGGGGTCCCGAGCGCCACGCAGTCGTCGTAGGACTGTCCGAGCCCGTTCAGGTGGCGGGACCCGCATGCCTGACCGCAGCAGACCGTGACCGCGCATTCGCAGCCGTTGGCGCCGCTGCCGTCGCAGTTCGAAAAGCCCGGACCGCACTGGTACGTGCAGACGCTCGGCTGGCCGGTACAGACATACCCCGGCTCGGTGAGACATCGGTCGCTGCAGCCGTCGGTGGGGGTGGTGCCGCCGTCGTCGCACGTTTCGGTCGGCTCGACCAGGCCGTTGCCGCACACCGCGCAGGCGTTGTCGACCTCGCCGTTGCAGTCGTTGTCCAGACCGTCACAGTGGCTGGCCTCGGTCGCGGGCAGGACCTGGGCGGTGCAGGGGCCGAAGGTGCCGCCCACCGTGCAGGCCCGCCGGCCGAAGCGGCAGATGCCGACCCCGATGGTGTTCGCCGGGCCGTCGTAGCAGTTGATGTAGTCGTTGCCGTTGCAGACCGGCGGAGTGGGAGGCGTCGCGCAGACCCAGGCATTCCCCGAGCGGATCAGGACCTGACCGTCGGCGCAGGGGATGCCCAGCTTGTCCTGGGTCACGGCGCCGGGAGCGATGCTGGCGGTGACGATGGCGCCGGGAACGACTGCGGTCGCCTGGCCGGCCTGGTAGGCGTAGGGCACGGAGACGATCGGGATGCGCGGCGCGAGGACCTCGCCGTTGATCGCCACCTCGAGGAAGAGCGCCGTGCCGCCGAACGCCGACGCCGGGAACGGCACGTCGGCGTTGTACAGGCCGGCCTGGACCGGGACGCCGATCGGGCCGGCGCCGGCCACCAGCGCTCCCCCCGCCAGGGCGTCATACAGGCTGAACTGCATCGAGAAGGTGCCGTTGGCCGGGACCGGGGCCCCGCCGCCGCTCCGGTCGCTCAGGTACCCCTGCACCCGGACCGAGGCGGGTGGCGCGGCGTTCGCCGCGTGATCGAGAAGGAGCGTGCCGGCGAGCGCCAGTCCGGCGACGCCGACGATCAAGAGGATGCGCTGGTTCGTCGTCATCGAGTCCCTCCACGTCGCGGCCCGGGAACGGGAGATGCCACTCTGGGTTCGTGCCTGATTGAGCCGGACGATACGACCGAATCGCCCGGGGCGCAAGCAACAATCACCGGAGGCGGGCGACCCGCCCCTCGGTCGGGAAACGCCGGAACTGCGCCGGGTCGTGACCCGGGATGACGCGCGCGGCCGCACCGGCCAGGGCGATCATGCGCGCCTGCGCCGCGAGATTGGCCGGCCGGTCGGCCTCGTCGAAGGTCGCCGAGGCGACATGCTCCGCCAGGTTGCGGTCGAGGTAGCAGTTGTCCGAGGCGAGGACGAGCGGCGCCGCGCCGTCGACCCTCAGGTATTGTGACGCGAAGGTGTGCCGCGCCCCGGTGTAGGCCCGGATCCCGGGAATGATCTCGACGTCGTCCCCGTCGACCAGCCGCAGGCGGCCGTCGGTATTGATCCGCACCAGCGCCGCGATGTCGTCGGGGTCGATGCCGCCGTGCCGCCCCCCCGGCTGCCAGGCCTCCCCGGTGTAGTAGGCGAATTCCTGCTTCTGGATGAAGACCTGCGCCTTCGGGAAGAGATCGATCCCGCCCATGTGGTCCCAGTGGGCGTGGCTGATGACCAGGTCGGTGATCTCGTCCGGCTTCACGCCGGCCAGGGCCACGGCCTCGTCCGGGCGCAGGTAGTCGGTGATCGTGAACTCCTTCATCCATTTCTCGCGGTGGAATCCGCTGTCGAAGAGGATGGCGCGCCCGCCGCCGCGGATGAGCCACACCACCATCGCGATGTCGATCGTCTCGTTCTTCGGCGCCCCCATCATCAGCCCCTCGAGCGGAAAGCCCGGGACGCCGGCGTAGCGGATGGCCTGGATGGTGTAGGCCGGCACCGCGGGCAGCGCCGTCGCCGCAACGGACCGCGCCGCGAGCGCCGGCAGGGCGGCGGCCGAGGCGAACGCGAACCCGGCGAGGGCGAGGGTCGGAACGGCGCGTGCGACCGTCGTCATGCGACCCTCCGCGTCAAGGCCCGGCGGGAGAGGCGGCCTCGACGTCGTAATAGATGACGTTCGACTGGAACGCCAGCGCATCGGTCGCCGAGCAGAGCGCGGTCACCCGTTCGAGGTTCGCGAGCGAGACCAGGTTCTGCGGCGTGTAATCGCGGAACACCTGAAAGGTCGGGGCGTTCCCCGTCCAGGCCAGATCGACCGCCTGCGGGTCCACGGGATTGCGCGTCAGCGTCAGGATGACCGGCACCGGCAGATCGCCCTGCACCGACCAGAAGCCGAGGCTGGTGGTCAGCGACAGGTTGCAGATCGAGGCCGCCCCGGCGGGGGACTCCTGCCCCACGGTCATGGTGGTCTCGTAGCGCGCCGAGGCGATCGTCTGCGAGGCCCCCGCGATCGCCAGCCGCTCGAGAATGAAGCTGGCCGACTCCTGCGCCGAAGCAGGCGCACTCCACACCGCGATGGCCATCAGGCCGGTCGCGCCGATGAGGCAACGGTTCAGACGGGCGACGAGAGGCATTGCGACCTCCCCGGATGGCCCCGATAGTACGCAGACCCTGTCCGGGTCGCAACCTCTTTTTGGTATCGAAGGCCGCAACGCCCTGGGAATGGGCGTGCCGGAGCGCGAGCGACTCAGGAGCCGCCGCCCGCCCCCAGCCCCGGCGCGGTGGTCGTGACGTCGCTCGGCGCATCGTCCGGCGGCGGCAGCGGCGGCGGGAGCGGGAGCGCGGCCGGCGGGGCCGATCGGCGCACGCTTCCCGCCGAAGCGACCGCCCCCTCCAGCCAGCGGCGGATGCGCGCGGCGTCGCCGAGACGCGTGTTCTTCCCCCACGAATCGAGGAGCACGATGATCACCTGCCGCGCCGCGATCGTCGCCTGCATGACCAGGCAGCGCCCCGCCTCGTTGATGTAGCCGGTCTTCGACAGGCCGATGTCCCAGGTCTTGTTGCTGACCAGGCCGTTGGAGTTGTGGAACTCCAGCACCCGTCCGTTCGAGAGCGTCACCTGGTGCTGGGCCGTGGTCGTCGCCTCGCGGATCGGCGGGTAGCGGCGCGCGGCGGTCACCATCCGCGCGAGATCGGAGGCGGTCGAGACGTTGTCGCTCGACAGGCCGGTCGGGTCGGCGAAGCGGCTCTGCGACATCCCCAGCTCGGCCGCCTTGCGGTTCATCGCGGTGATGCAGGCGCCGGTGCCGCCGGGGTAGGTGCGCCCGAGCGCCGCGGCGGCGCGATTGTCGGAGGACATCAGGGCGACGCGCAGGAGCTCGCCGCGCGCCAGCCGCCCGCCGACAGGCAGCCGCGACTTCGAATGCTTGAGGCGGTCGACGTCGGTCGGATCGATGGCGATCGGCTCCTCGAGCGGGAGCGCCGCATCGAGCACCACCATCGCGGTCATCAGCTTGGTGATCGACGCGATCGGCGCGACCTGCTCCGGGTGCTTGGCGTAGATCGGCTGCGCTTCCGATTCGTCGACGACGATCGCGAGGTTCGATTTCACTTCGGGAGTGCGCCTGGAGGCCGGCGCGGACGGCTTGCGCGCGCCTGCCGGCGAACCGGCCGCATGAGCCGGTGCCCCTGCGGCGTGCGCCGGGGCGGCTCGAAGCGATCCGATCGGCAGGCAGAGCAGGAGGAGCGCCGTCAGGGTCAATCCCGTCGAACGAGTCAGCCGCCCCTCCCCGGCGCCGTCGGCGCCGCCTCCAATCACGGGGCGGAATATATCGGGGAAATGGCGCCCCGTCGAGGAAAAACCCCGATTCCAGCCTCGACGGGCAACGTGCCGGGCGTCACATAAGCCGCGCCGGCCTGCGATTGGTGGTTGACTATGCCCGTGGCATTCCGTACCCTACATGAAAGTCAAACGCTTACATCATCGACCGGAGGTGGTCCGATTCTCCGTCGGCTCGTTCAGGGCTCGGTCAACCATTTCGCGCGCATCAACCGGATGCATCGCGCTCCCGGGAGCGTGATCAACCAGGCGATCCGGTACTGGCACGTGATTGCGCCCTACCTGACCGCGCGGAAAGCCGCCAACCTGATGCGCTGCCACATGGAGATGAGCCTCCGGCGGCCGCTTGTGCGCTCGACGCCCTACATCCTGAGGATGGAGTCGACCAACACCTGCAACCTCTCCTGTCCCGGGTGCGCGACCGGAATCCGGGTGAATCCCACGCCGAAGGGGTTCGTCGACGTCGAAAAGTACGGTCGCGTCCTCGACACGGTGGCGCCGCATCTGCTCCTGACCCGGCTGGACGGGCTGGGGGAGCCGCTCCTGCACCCGAAGCTCACGACCCTCATCCGCATGGCCCACGAGCGGGGCTCGGCGACGGCGATCTCCTCGCACTTCGGCGAGAAGACCCTGCCGCCGGGACGCGCCGGGGAGCTGGTCGACGCCGGGCTCGACTACATCATCATTTCGATCGACGGACCGGATCAGGAGTCGTACGAGAAGTACCGGGTGGGCGGCAAGTTCGAGACGGTCTGCAACAACGTTCGATCGCTGGTGGAGGCGCGGCGGCAGCGGAAGAGCACGACGCCCTTCATCGAGATCCAGTTCCTCGGGTTCGACCACAACCGCCACCTCGCCGACCGCATGCCGGCGCTGGTGCAGTCGCTCGGCGGCGACCGCCTGCGGTGGAACATGGTCCACAAGGACGCGATCAAGGTGCTCGAGGCCAAGGACTACGTCGGGCATCCCTGCTTCTTCCAGTACACCACCTGGTCGATCGGCTGGAGCGGCACGCGCAAGCTGTGCGTCAACGCCTGGGGCGACACCGAGCCGATGGAAGATGTCTTCGGCCACGAGGCCGACCTGATGGGGAAGGCGAACAACGAGCCGTACCTGGTGGCCCTGCGGAAGTTCCTGGCCGGCGACCGGGACATCACGAAGATGGATCCGATCATCGGCGACCCGCGCTCGCAGACCCTGTCGTACCGGATCCCGCGCGGGCGGGACATGTCGCGCTGCCTGAACTGCGCGACCACCGGGCTGGTGGTCGATCGCACCCCCGAGTGGCTCAAGGACTACATCTGCACCTGAGCGACGGACGCGCCGCGCGCGCCTAGCGCCCGCGCGCCACCCCGAAGACGATCGCCGCCAGGATCGCCGCGGCGATCCCGACCCCGGCGAACAGGACGTACTTCAGCCGCTCCGGCCTGAGCCAGGCGCGCACTCCGGCCTTGTAGAGGAGGTCGTGCAGGGCGTCGAGGCGCCGCGAACCGAGCGTGATCCGCAGGCCGTTGTTGAGGGCGTTCACGATCCGCAGCTGACAGGCCGCGGCGGGCGTCAGCAGGCGCTTGAAGTCGTCGAGATCGAAGTCCTTCCCCACCGTCAGCCGCCGGAGCGCGAAGCGATCGCTCGCACGCGAGTTGCTGCCGTGCTTCATGCAGTAGACCGCCTCGTAGCCGGCGCGGATGGCCAGCCGCCGCACCGTCGGACTGTACGCCCCGCTCGGGACGGCGAAGAAGCGGACCGGGCGGCCGGTGATGCGCGCGAGGCGGACGCGGGTCTCCTCGAGCTCCCAGCGCACCTCCTCTTCCGGCAGGTCGGAGAGGAAGCGGTGCGTCATGCCGTGCGATTCGATGGCGACGCCGTTCCGGCTCAGCTCGGACAGCTGCGCGTCGGTGAGCGGCGCGTCGAAGCGCGCATAGCGCGCGAAGTTCTCCGAGGCGCGGTCGGCGGTCATGAAGACCGTGGCCCGCATCCCGAGCCGCCTGAGAACCGGGAAGGCGTGCCGGTAGTTGCTCTCGAAGCCGTCGTCGCAGGTGATCACGATCGGCCGCGGCGGGAGCGCGGCGCCCCGTTCCAGGAACTCGAGCAGCTGGTCGAGCGAGATCGTCGTGTAGCCGGCGGACGCGAGGTGCTCCATCTGCGCCGCGAAGGCGCCCGCCTCGGTGACGTACGACAGGTCCTCCCCCTCGGCCCGCGCCCGCGCGTACTCGTCGGGGCCGAGGAAGCGGTGGTACAGGAGCGTCGGGACGCGGTCGCGGCGGTACTCCTGCATCGCGGCGGCGGCCAGGTAGGCGGCGACCGCGACCAGCGCGCCGCCGCAGAGGACTCCCAGGGCGATCAGCACGCCGCCGATTGTCGCAGATCAGGCCCCGGACCCGAATCCCCGGGAGAACATCCTCCGGTGTAGGATGCCGCGCACGACCTGACACTTCTCCTCGGGGGTGAATCCATGGTGCAGGCCCGCTCACGCCGCCCGGTCGCGGCTTTCGGAACGCTACTCTTCGTCGCCGCGGCGCTTCCCGCCGGCGCGGCCGATCCGGCGCCCGCCGCCAAGGGCGACTTCTGGGAGGTCACCACCCAGATGTCGATGCCGGGAATGCCGATGCAGATGCCGGCGCAGAAGACGAAGGTCTGCGCGCCGAAGGAGTGGAAGGAACCGCCCGCCGCGCCCGACACCGAGCGCAAGTGCACCTATTCGGACTTCAAGGTGACCGGGCCCAAGGCGACCTGGAAGGTGGTCTGCGCCGGCCCGCCGCCGATGACCGGCGACGGGGAGATCACCCGCAACGGCGACGCCGCCTGGAGCGGGGCGCTGAAGTTCGCCGCCGAGCAGATGAACATGACGATCAAGCTCGACGGCAAGCGCCTCGGCGACTGCGACCTGAAAAAGTAGGGGCCCGCCCCGCCGCGTCGGCGGCGGCCGCTACGGCAGAGGTGCGGCGACCGGCGTGACCGTGACGCCGGCCGGCCGCCCGGTCGTCCGCGGCGCCGCCGCCTTCGGCTTCGGCCCGCGCGGTCGCGATGCCCCCTCGAGCAGCCCGGTGATCTCCGCGGCGAACTGGCGCAGGTCGGCCGCCGTCGCCTCGGAGAGCCGCCGCGGCGACAGCACGTCGACGTAGTTCGCGAACACCTCGAGCGCGACCACCGCGTTCACCGGCCGCCCGTCGTCGAGCGCCGAGAGAGCGGTGTTCAATCTCGCGAGCAGGCTGGTCGCCTCGCCCTTCGGGAGTCCGAGGCTCTTCACCTCGTCGATCAGGTCCTGCACTCCCTGGCGCGGCTTGCCTGCCAGGATCGCGGCGCGCGCGACCCAGGGTTCGGTGTCCGACGTGCCGTCGTCGGCGGTGAAGAAGACCCGATCGCCCGCGACGAGGAGGGACCGCGGGTCGGAGCCTTCCTTGCCGGGATCGAGATCCTGGAACATCCCGGTTCCGGCCTCCGTGCCGTCGCTGCGCCACAACTCGCGGCCGTGCTGGTCGAAGTCGTTGCCCGAGAAGATCAGCGTGTCGTCGACCACCTTCAGCCCGGGGACTCCGAGGATGAAGCCGACCTTCACCGGCACCGTGCCGGCCTCGGTGCCGTCGCTCTTCCAGAGCTGATCGTCGTACGGGAACCCGCGGACGCCGAACCAGATCTCTCCCTGGAACAGGGTGAGCGCCTCGATGTGTCCGGAATTGCGCCCCGGCACCACGTCCTTGACCAGGACCGTGCCCTCCGGCCTGCCGTCGGTCTTCCACAGCTCGGCGCCGTGCACCGGCTCGGTCCCGATGAAGTAGAGCTCCCCGCCCGACGCCACCGGGGCGATGCCGTACTGGAACCCCCCGATGCGGCCGGGGTAGATGTCCTTCAACATCATCGTCCCGGCCTCCGTGCCGTCGCTCACCCACAGCTCGCGTCCGTGCTCGTCGTCGTCGGCGGTCATGATCAGCCGGTCGCCGAGGCGGGCGAACCCGGTCGGGTAGCCCGAGTCGGGCCCGGGAATGATGTCCTTGACGATCGTCGTGCCGGCCGCCGTCCCGTCGCTCTTGAACAGCTCGGAGCCGTCGGCGTCGGTGTAGGCACTGAGGAAAAGCGTGTCGCCGACGACGAGGAGCGTCTCCACGTAAGAGTCCGCCGGACCCGGGTTCAGATCGGCGACGAGCTCGGAGCCCTCCGCCGTGCCGTCGCTCCGCCAGAGTTCCATGCCGTGCGTCGCTTCGTAGGCGAAGTAGTAGAGCAGGCCCTTGTACTCCACCAGGGGCGTGCCCAGGTCCGGCGTGGGCGCGCGGGTGGGGTCGATGACCGGCAACGTCCCGGCCTCGGTGCCGTCGGTGCGCCAGAGCGCGACAAAGGGATCGTCGCCGTGAGCCGTGAAGAAGAAGGCGTCGCGGTAGGCGACGACCTGGCCGATGTACGAGTCGTAGCGCCCGGCGACCAGGTCCTTCACCAGATGCGTCCCGGCGGCGGTGCCGTCGCTCACCCAGGGCTCCCGCCCGTGCACGCCGTCGTCGGCCGAGAACAGCACGCGGGTCGGCGCGCCGGGCGCTTCGAGCGTCGCGAGGAGGGAGGGCCACGACGCATTGGTGCGGAGGTTCGGCTCGAGGTCCTTCACCAGCGTCGTGCCGCCGGTCGTGCCGTCGGTCTTCCAGAGCTCGTACCCGTGCACCCCGTCGTCGGCCCCGAGGAAGACCGTTCCGTCGACCGCGTCGGCGACGCTGTCGGGGACGAGATCCCGGAGCGACACCGTCCCCTCCGCGGTGCCGTCCGAGGCCATCAGCCGGTGGCGCTCGTCGGCGTAGTAGTCGAAGAGACAGCGCGAACCGACCCGGCGGAGACCCCCGACCGACACGTAGGACGACGCGTGGCTCAGGCCGGCGACCAGGTGCGTCCCTGCTTCGCTGCCGTCGCTGGTCCACAGAAGGTTGCCGTGGGTGCCGTCGTCCGCGACGAAGTAGAGCCGTCCCTCCACGTCGACGGGGTCGTAGGGATAGGAGCCCGCGCCGCCGGGGTTGATGTCCTTGAGCAGGCGGGTGCCGGCGGGGGTGCCGTCGCTCAGCCAGAACTCGCCTCCATGGTCGCGGTCCCAGGCCTGGATGACCGCCTCGTACCCGAGCGCACCGAGGGGGTAGGTGGATCCCTGGTCGAAGGTGTGCAGGAGAATCGTCCCGGGGAAGGTGCCGTCGGTCCGGTAGAGGTACTGATAGGAGCCGAAATAGATCAGGTCACCCACCCGCCGGACGTTGTTGGGCGACGATCCGAAGCTGCCCGGGAAGATGTCGCGCACCATCGCCGTGCCGGCGAAGGTCCCGTCGCTGCGCCAGATCTCCGACCCGCCGCGCGGCTCGGAGGCGGTGAAGATCAGGATTCCGTTGAGATCGATCATCTGCCCGGGATACGAGCCGCCGCCCCCCGGGTTGATGTCGCGCACGCGGCGGGTGCCGTCGGGGGTCCCGTCGGTCCGCCAGAGCTCGCTGCCGGTGATGTCGTCGGCGGCCGAGAAATAGAGCAGGTCGCCGACCAGGGCGGCGCTGAAGCCGTAGAGCTGCTGGGAAAAGACCTGCCCGAAGGCGCCGTCGGTTCCCGGCATGATCTCCTTGAACAGTTGCGTCCCGGCTTCGGTCCCGTCGGTGCGCCACCACTCCAGGCCATGCACGCCGTCGTCGGCGAGGAACAGCAGCAGACCACCGACCACGAAATGCTTCCAGATCAGGGTGCGGTCGTCGTAGTCGAACCCCTGCTCGAAGGAGCTCGCGGACCCCGGACGGATGTCCTTCACCATGAAGGTGCCGGCCTCGGTGCCGTCGGTGCGCCAGAGCTCCCAGCCCTGTACTCCGTCGTTGCCGATGAAATAGGCGGCATCGCCGAACACCGCCGGATCGAGCGGAGGGCGTGAATAGGAAAAGCTGCTGTACTTCGCCCCGCCGTTGGGGCCGGGCCAGAGGTCCTTGACCAGGCGGGTGCCCGCCTCCGTGCCGTCGGTGCGCCACAGTTCGTAGCCGGTGGCGCGGGTCTGGGCCCGGAAGAGCGAGTAACTCCCCACCGGCGTGACCTCCTCCGGGAACGATCCGCGCTCGTAACTCGGTGTCTGGTTGAGGTCGGCGAGGAGGCGCGCCGGGCCGGTAGCCGAGAAGACCGGGCCGGGGAGGCCGAGTCCGAACCCGGCGATCCCCGAGGCGACGACGAGACGACGGATGCTGTTCATGGCCCGGTCGCTCCTTGTCGATGCGCGCGGCATCGACGCGCTCAATTGAACGAGGCGGTGATCTCCTCGTGCACGCTCACGGCGGCGGCCGGATCGCAGATCGGATTGCTCGATCCGGCGCAGCCGCCGTCCAGGTACTGGAAGAAGGTCTGGGTCCCGCCGAGGGTCGTCTTGTCCTCCGAAAGGAGCCGCAGGTGGTGGCCGGGCACGACCGGAATGCTGCAGGTCGTCACGTGCGGCGCGGGCGGGAAGTTCGGCGTGACCTGGACCACCGCCGTGGTGTCGGCGTCGCAGGCGCCGGCGGTCAGCCCGGTGTCGAGGTCGGAAACCGTGACCCGGGCCTTCGAGTCGGTGTAGACGTCGAACGAGACGCAGAAGGTGAACTGGCAATTGGTCTGGCGCGACGACGGAATCGTCCCGAGATGCACCGTCAGGGTCGGCAGGAAAGTGGCGGTCACCTGGCGCGCCTGGTTCATCGGGACCTGGCAGACCGGGTCGTCGCCGCTGCAGGCACCGCTCCAGCCGAGGAACTGGGTGACGTCCGGCGCGCTCGCGGCGTTGAGCGTGACCAGGTCGCCGGCGTCGAAGGCGTGCGCACAGTCGCCGCCGCCGAGACCACAGGTGATTTCGGGCGTGGCGCTCTGGACCGAGCCGGGACCGTCGATCGCCACGTCGAGCATGAACTGTCCGAGCCGCGGACAGGCGAGCGCCACGTTGCGGCTCAGGGGATTGATCGCGAGCGCCACGGTGCCGGCGTCGCCGCCGGTGCCGCACGGCAGGCCGATGAGGTCCTCGAGGTGCGCCAGGCCGCCGCCTCCGCCTGCGGGAGGGGTGGCGCACTCCCACGCGCTGCCGTTCCAGCGGGGCATCTGGCCTGGGGCGCACGACTGCGGCAGCCGGAAGCTCTGCTGCAGGCTGACGGCCGCCGCGCCGTTGTTCGTGCCGCCGAGGAGTCCCCCGTTCACCGGGGTGGCGATCTCGGTGATGTCGCCGCTGCTCAGCCGGGCGATCACCTCGCCGGCGGAGCAGGGGAGGAGAGGCAGCTGCCCCACCTTGATCTTCGAAAGGGTCCCGGTCGAGAGCTTCAGGCATCCGGTGCCGGTGCGGACGATGTCAGCGGCATTCGCGGCGGTCGGGACCGCCAGGATGGACAGGGACATGAGGACGAGAATCCTGTGGGCGAGCGGTCGCATGGCGGGTTTCCTCCCACCGTGCTGTGTCGGGATGCCCCGAAATATGCCGGCCTCCGCGCGAGTTCGCAAGAAGTATCCTGCCGTGGCGATCAGCGGAGGCGCCCGGGCGCGTCGCAGTCACGGTCGCCGCGGGCGGCCGCCTTGCGCGCCGAAAGTGTTCAGGCGCTAGAATCTCCGCCCGCCCGCTTCCCACCCGGTGACCGCGCCGCGCCGGATCCGGACGGCGCACCGAGGCTCTCTTGCCCCTCCAGAACGGTCAGACGCTCGGCCATTACCGCATCCTCCGCCCTCTCGGGGCCGGCGGGATGGGGGAGGTCTACGAAGCCGAGGACACCAGGCTGGGCCGCAAGGTGGCGCTCAAGGTCCTGCCGGAGGAGACCGCCCGCGACCCGGCGCGACGCGAGCGCTTCGAGCGCGAGGCGAAGGCGATCGCGGCGCTGAGCCACCCCGGGATCGTGACCATTCACTCCGTCGAGCAGGCGGGCGGGGTCGACTTCATCACCATGGAGCTCCTGGAAGGGCAGACGCTGCGGCGCCTGCTGCCGCGCACCGGGCTGCCGTTCGAGCGGTTCCTCGCCATCGCGGTGCCGCTCGCCGACGCCATGGGGGCGGCGCACGAGCGCGGCATCACCCACCGCGACCTGAAGCCCGAGAACATCCTGATCGGCCGGGACGACCGGTTGAAGGTCGTCGACTTCGGCCTCGCGAAGCGGGAGGAGCCGTTCGGGCCGGCCGGCGAGGGATCGCGCGCCCCCACCCGCGCCCTCACCGAGGAGGGACGGATCGTCGGCACGGTCGCCTACATGTCCCCCGAGCAGGCGGAGGGGAAGCCGGTCGACCCGCGCTCCGACGTCTTCAGCCTCGGCATCATTCTCTATGAGATGGCGACCGGGGAGCGCCCGTTCAAGGGCGACACGACGGTCTCGGTGCTCTCCTCGATCCTGAAGGACACGCCGCCGCCGGTCACCCAGAGCAACGCCAACATGCCGCGCGACGTGGCCCGCATCGTCAACCGCTGCCTGATGAAGGATCCGGCGCGCCGGTTCCAGAGCGCCGTGGGGCTGGTGACCGAGCTGACCGAGCTGAAGCGCGAGTCGGACTCGGGCGAGCTGGCCGCGGTCACCGGAGACGTGCGACGCCCGGGCGTCGCGGCGACCACGACGTCGCCTTCGGCGCCTGCCGTGACGGGCTCCGGAGGCACCGGCGCCGGGTTGCGATACGGTGCGATCGCCGCGGCGGTCCTGGCGCTCGGGGCGGCAGGCTACTTCGCGTGGCGCGACCACTCGGGGTCGCCCACGGCCGGATTGCCGGCGGCCCCCGGCGCCGCCGCTGGTCCGGGAGGGGGCGCGCCGCGCGCCACGGCGGCCGACCCGCGGCAGAGGATCGTCGTTCTGCCGTTCGAGAATCTCGGCGCGCCCAACGACGCCTACTTCGCCGACGGCGTCACCGAGGAGATCACCAGCCGCCTCGCCTCGGTCGGCGGCCTCGGCGTCATCTCGCGCAACAGCGCCGTGCAGTACGCGAAGACCACCAAGTCGACGAAGCAGATCGGCTCCGAGCTGAACGTCGACTACGTCCTCACCGGCACGGTCCGCTGGCAGCGCGGCGGCGGCACGAGCCGTGTCCGGGTCACGCCGCAACTGGTGCGGGTCAACGACGACACCCAGCTCTGGGGCGACCGTTACGACCGGGAGATGAAGGACATCTTCAAGGTTCAGTCGGAGATCGCCGAGCAGGTCGTCGGCAAGCTCGGGCTCGCCATGCATGCGGGCGGGTCGTCGGCCTCAGGGGCCCGGCCCCCGACCGACAACCTCGACGCCTACCAGCTCTATCTGCGCGCCAAGGCGCTGGACGACGCGCCCGACGTGGAACGGCGGACACGATTCAAGGCGGTCGAGCTTCTCGAGCAGGCGGTGCGTCTCGATCCGGACTTTGCCCAGGGCTGGGCGCAGTTGTCGCACATGCATTCGTCCATCTATCTCAACAAGCAGGATTTCAGCGAAGACCGGCTGGTCAAGGCCCGGGAATGCGTCGATCGGGCGCTGGCGCT